>JAIEIQ010000155.1 GCA_029065305.1 Oscillospiraceae bacterium | reverse complement strand
GAGGAGAAGCAGGAGGAGCCGCCCCGGCCCCCCCTGGAGGAGGCCATGGCGGAGCTGAACGAGCTCATCGGCCTGGATGTGGTGAAAAAGGACGTGGACAGCCTGGTGAACCTGGTGAAGGTCCGCCGCCTCCGGAAGGACCGGGGGATGAAGTGCCCGGACATGTCCTTCCATCTGGTGTTCTCCGGCAACCCGGGCACCGGCAAAACCACCGTGGCCCGGATTGTGGGCAAGATTTACAGCGCCCTGGGGATCCTCAGCAAGGGCCATCTGGTGGAGGTGGACCGGTCCGGTCTGGTGGCCGGGTATGTGGGCCAGACGGCGATCAAGACAAAAGAGGTGATCGACAAGGCCCTGGGGGGCGTGCTCTTCATCGACGAGGCCTACACCCTGGCCCCGGAGAAGGCGGACAAGGACTTCGGCCAGGAGGCCATTGACACCATCCTCAAGGCCATGGAGGACCACCGGGACGACTTTGTGGTTATCGTGGCGGGGTACGCCAGTCTGATGCCCCGGTTCATCGACGCCAACCCGGGGCTCAAATCCCGGTTCAATAAGTACCTGTACTTCGAGGACTACAACGGCGCGCAGCTCTATGAGATCTTCAAGGGCCGGGTGGAGCGCAGCGACTACCGCCTGGACGAAAAGGCGGAGGCGGCGGTGAAGGAGCACCTGGATGAGCTCTACGAGGACCGGGACGGAAACTTCGGCAACGCCCGGGATGTGCGCAATCTCTTTGAGAAGATTGTCGCCAATCAGGCGGACCGGGTGGCCGGGCTGGAGAACCCCACCGACGACGATATCGTAACTATCACCACCGCCGATCTGGAGGGGCTGATGGATCTGCCCCTGACAGAAAACACAGAGGAATAAAACAAAAGGGCCGCTCCGAGGAAATTCGGAGCGGCCCTTTTTAGAATCCCACTTCCAGAGCAAAACAAAGTTTTGCGCAAAAGTTCTTTTTGACCCTTTTTCTTTCAAGAAAAAGGGTGGACGCTATCCCAAATGTACCAGCTGTTCAATCCCCACGGCGCTGACCATGGCCCCGGCCTCGCTCTGGAGGCCGTGCTCCCGGTTGATGGACTCCATCACCGCCGCGCGGATCTCCCTGGGCACCACGATAAAGATCATCTCCTTCTCCGCCTGGAGGTGGGTAAACCCCCGGGACTGGGCAAAGCTCTCGTCCCCCGCCCAGCGGGCCCGGATGATGGTGCCGCCCCGGGCTCCCGCCTTCCGGGCGGTGTCCATGACCACGTCGGTAAAGCCCTGGTTCACTGTCACCAGAATCAGGCTGCTCTTGCTGTGCTGTTCCATGTCGCTGTCTCCTCCGCTGTCCCGCTCGGTTTTTGTCGTCAGGGTGATAAATGTTGCCAGCAGGTTGTTCACCGCCGCCAGAGGAATCGTAAAAGCAATCCCCCGGCCGGGCACCGCACCCCGCAGATCGTCGTCCAGCCGCTCCAGCAGCGTCCGGGCCGTGGAGACGGGGGCGGTGCTGATGAGAATGTCCTTCTCCGAGCTGCCCAGCCCCAGAATATCCATAATCTCCGAGGTGGCCGTGCCGCTGCCCTCGCAGCGCAGGGAGATAAATACCTGATTCTCCCGGTAGAGCTTGTGAAGCTTCGCGCCGGCGCCCCGCTCCACAATGGACATGATGAGGCACATCCGCTCCGGTTTTTTCCCAGCCATAGCGCTCCCCTCCTCTCAGTCGTAGTAGAGGACGCAGTCCTCCGCCCGGGCGAGCTCCGCCCGCAGGGCGTCGCTGACCAGCTTCTTCTTCACCCGGCCCGCCAGACCCAGCAGCTGAATCGTCACCAGGGGCGTCATGGCCACCATGGCCACCAGACCAAAGGCGTCGGTCATCAGATTTCCCCCTCTGGCCTGACAGGCCCCCATGGCAAAGGGCAGCAGGAACGCCGCCGTCATGGGTCCCGAGGCCACGCCGCCGGCGTCAAAGGCCACGCCGGTGAACAGCTGGGGCACAAAAAAGGTCAGCGCCAGGGAGACGGCGTACCCGGGGACGAGAAACCACAAAATAGAGATCCCCGTCAGCACCCGGAGCATGGCGATGCCCACGGATACCGCCACGCCGATGGACAGCCCCTGCCTCATGGCCCCCTGGGAAATGGAGCCCATGGAGACCTCCTCCACCTGCTTGATGAGCACGTGGACCGCCGGCTCGGCGGCGACGATGAAGTAGCCCATGAGCATCCCGATGGGGATGAGCAGGAAGGGGTGCTCCCCGCCGCCGATGTTGGAGCCGATGAGCTCCCCGGCGGGCATGAAGCCCACGTTGACGCCCGTGAGGAACATCACCAGCCCCACATATGTATAGACGAGGCCGCTGACAATCCGCCAGAGCTGGGTGTGCTTGAAGCGGCGGGTCAGCAGCTGGAAGAGCAGGAACATGGCGCAGATGGGCACCATAGCCGAGGCAACCTCCCCGGCGTAGTGGGGAATGGCCCCGGCGAAGGCCTCCGCCGCGTCCCGGGTGGTGACGATGTCCGGCATGGACACCGGGGTGTAGGCGGCGCTCTCCGGGGCGAAGCAGATCCCCAGCAGCAGCACCGACAGCACCGGCCCGATGCTGCACAGGGCCACCAGGCCGAAGCTGTCGCTGGTGGAGTCCTTGTCGCTGCGCACCGAGGCGAGCCCTACGCCCATCGCCATAATAAAGGGTACGGTGATGGGCCCCGTGGTCACGCCTCCGGAGTCGAAGGACACGGGGATAAAATTCCTGGGGGCCAGAAGGGTCAGGCCGAACACCACCAGATAGGCCCCCACCAGCAGGTGGGACAGGGGGATATGCAGCAGCGTCCGCAGCAGGGCCACGGCCAGAAACAGCCCCACCCCGGCGGCTACGGTGAAGATGAGGACCGTGCTGGGGATGGCGGAAACCTGCCCGGCCAGCACCGTCAGATCCGGCTCCGCCACGGTGATGAGCATTCCCAGCACAAAGGCTACAGTCAGGGGGACGGCAATGTGCCGGGCCCGGCTCATGGTGACGCCGATGCCGTGGCCCATGGGGGTCATGGACATATCCACCCCCAGGGTGAACACCCCCACCCCCACGATCCGCAGCGGCGCGCCCCACCGCACCAGCACAACGGCCCCGGAGGGCCGGGGTGTGCTGGGGCCG
>JAIEIQ010000154.1 GCA_029065305.1 Oscillospiraceae bacterium | reverse complement strand
GCGCAGAAGGTAGAGGTGGTCCCCCAGCCGCCGCAGCTTCTCGAAGAGCCCGGCGGTGTCCGGGTGGCCCGCCAGGGCGGTCTTCTCCAGCAGCCGGGCCGTCTCCTCCGTCAGCTCCAGGCAGTGGACGAAGGCCATGTCCTCCGTGCGCAGAATGGGCTTGTCTTGAGGCTCCCGGAGGTAGAGGCCGTGGAGGTAGATGAACTCCTGGGCCACCGGGTCGATGAGGTTGGAGATATCCCGGCCCCGGTCAATGGCGTCCCGGATGCGGGTGGAGCTGATGTCCTCCAGGTGGTCCGGGAGCTGGAGCTCGACGACCTTGCCGGTGACGGCGGCATAGTCGGGCTTCTCCTTCCCCCGGCGGAAGATGATGTGGTCAAAGGTGTGGATGGAGTGCTCCTCGGGGGGCTTTTTGTAGGAGGAGGCGTTGGAGACGACGTCGGAGCCCACCACGATGGAGACCTCCCGGCCCGGGAAGGCGGCGCGCAGGGCCTCCAGATTGGCGGGGTTGGCGATGTTCACCGGGAAATCCTCGGGGAACACGTGGACGTGGAACTCGCCGGCGGTGGAGATGCTGGCGATGCGCCGGCGGATCCGGTGGGGCTGGGTCTTTTTCGACCAGGAGAACTCGTCGATGGCCAGCATGACCTCAAAGCCCAGCTCCCGGATGGCCCGGACGATGCCCTTGTGGGAGAGGGTGAAGGGGTCGAAGGTGCCGGGGAAGAAGGCCACGGGCCCCGGCGCCTCGAAGCGGAAGCCCCCGTGGAGGATCTCCTGCTCTGTGACAAACCGGTACAGGTGGCCCAGCATCGCCGCCCGGTAGTAGAAGGTGAGGTCGTTCCCCCGGTCCTCCCAGATGAGGGAGAGGAGCTTCTTGAGGGTGAGGAGGAAGGCCCGGCGCTTCTCGTGGCGGCCCAGGGTCTGGGAGGCGAACACCGACCGGCCCAGCACGAACAGCGCCTCCTGCCGCACCTCGGACCGGAAGCCGGCCAGCCCCTTGAGCAGGCAGCCCAGCAGCCGCTCCCGGCGGCGGCGGTAGATCTGGTCCGGCTCCGGGAAGCGGACCCGGTAGGTGTCGTAGGACTCGTACATCACCCCCACCGTATCCAGCACGCCGGACACCACGCTGCCGTTGGCGGAGCAGAGGTAGTCCTCCAGATCCAGCAGCAGCTCCTCCAGCTGGGCCGGGGGGAGCCACAGGCAGAACCGGCCCAGATAGCCGGGGATGTACTTGGAGAACTCCTGCTGGCCGATCTCCAGCCCCCGGGTGAGCTCCACGGCCACCTCGTTGCGCTGATCCACGCTCAGCAGCGGGGCGATCTCCAGCAGGGCCGCGCCGGCGCTGTGGCGGACCGTGACCCGGTCGCTGACCTTGATGAGGTTCGACAGATGGGTGGCGATGTGCAGCAGCTGGCCTCCGCCGGCCCGGGCGAAGTCCGTCAGCAGGCGGATATTGATCTCCTTGACGATCCAGGGGGTGGCGGTCTTCAGGTTGTCCAGGAAGATGTCCGCCACCGTGTCCTCGTCCAGGGACAGGGGGGCGTGGCCCCCGCCGGCGGAGATGTCCCGCACCGTCAGATCCCGCATGAGCTCCAGGGACCGGCAGTCCCCGCAGTGGACGGACCGCAGGGCGTGGAGGATGATATCGTGGGCGGAGACGTAGTTCTTCAGATAGCCCAGCAGCAGCACCGCCGCCGATCGCACCGTCAGGTCCCGGCGCTTGGAGAGGGTTTCGGCGAAGTCCAGCAGGTCGTAGCGCTGCTGGTCCGGGCAAACGTCCAGGGGCAGGGCCGTGGCTGTCTCCAGCAGCTGGAAGGCGATCTCCCCGTCCAGCCGCTCCGGACGCCGGTAGTAGCGCAGCAGGGCGGACAGGAACCGCTCCCGCCTCTCCGGGCCGCACCGCTCCACCAGGGCGTTGACCACCATTTTCAGGGTGAAGGTGATCCACCGCTTGTGCTGGGGCATGAGCTTGTGGTCGGGGTAGATGATTTTTTCCAGGTACAGCTTCCACTGCTCCAGATCCGTCACCGCCCGGGGGTCGGGGACGAAGCCGGCGGGGGTTTCCTTGACGTACCCGGCGTGGAACCGGGCGATGATCTCCCCCATGAGGGCCGCCGCCTGCCGGCGGATGTCGCCCTCGCGGTGCATCAGCAGCTCGTATAAGAAGGCCAGGGTCTGGACCTTTTGGGGGATGGACAGGTAGACGGAGTAGGACTCGAAGATGCCCAGGTAGGCCCGCAGCCGCTTCCAGTCCGTCTCGCCCCGGGCCAGCTCCAGCAGGCCCGCGAAGCTCCGCTGGCTGGTGAGCCGGTGCATGAGGGCGATGTTGTGGCCTACGCTCTGGCGCTTGAGGACCTCCACCGCCTCCTCCTGGCTCAGCAGGGCGATGTCCTTGGACCGGGAGGGGCCACGATAGAGATTTTGCAGGGTCACGTCCACCCCCTGGAACTCCATGAACCGCTCGAAGTCCCGGAGCTTGGCGTAGACGAAGGTGTAGCGGGTCCGCTTTTCCTCGGTGACGTTGTCCAGCTTGGAGAGGATTACGTCGAAGGCGTCCTTGAGGGAGGAGAGCTTGGTGATCTCCCGGCCGTCAGGGTCCCGCTCCTGCTTGACCCGGAAGTCGGCGTAGATGAGGGCCAGGCTCTCCACCGACAGGTACTCCAGCTCCAGATCCCAGACGGAGTGGTTGGCGGCTACGTAGCCGATATCCGGCATATGCCGGCGGCGGAACCAGACGTCCGTGTAGTAGTAGTGCAGGTAGGGCACTCGCTCCCCGGGGCGGCAGCCGAATTTGCCGATGTCGTGTCCGGCGGCGGCGCCGCTGACCAGGGCCAGATCCACCTCTACGCCGGACCGCTTCAGATCGCGGGCCACGCTGACGGCCACGTGGTGGACTCCGGCGATGTGCTCCAGAGTTCGGAAGGGGGTGGCCTCCAGCCCCAGGCGCATCATCTCATAGAGGAATTCCCGCCGGTAGCCTCGGACGAACTGGCGGTAGCTGTCCTGGGTGGGGCTGTCCTGGAGCTCGTCCTCCTCCAGCAGGTCCAGCTGCCACATGGGGTCCGCCGGCAGCAGGGCCCGCTCCGCGTCCAGCAGCACCTGGAGCAGAGCCAGAAAGAAGATGGCCCCCGCCCCGTGCCGGGTCCGCCGGGGCTCGAAGCCCTCCTCGGGGAACATACA
>JAIEIQ010000153.1 GCA_029065305.1 Oscillospiraceae bacterium | reverse complement strand
GGTGTCCGCCGACGGCCCCCCGGATGACCCCGTCGGAGCCGGTGAGGACGTTGACGTTGAAGTCCGTGTCGATCTCCAGGGCGGAGAGAATCACGAAGTCCAGCTGGTCCACCGCCGCCGGGGACAGGAAGCTGGCGTAGTAGGTGGCCCCGATCTGGTGGTGGAAGCGGTTGTGCTTGAGGGAGCGGGCCGCGTCCAGATCAAAGCTCTGGACATCCAGAATCCGGTCGATAAGCCCCTCCTCGTGCATGGCGGTGATCTGCCCGGTGATGCCCCCCAAGGCGAAGCGGCAGCGGATGGACTTATCCAGCATCATCTGCCGGATGAACCGTGCCGTAGCCAGGGATGCCCCGCCGGAGCCCATCTGCATGGAGAAGCCGTCGTAGAGGTACCCCGCCGCGTCGATGACCTGGGCGGCGGTCTGGGCGATGAGCAGCTCCTTGGGGTTCTTGGTGTAGCGGGTGGCCCCGGACATGATGCCCGCCGGGTCGCCGATGTCCTCCTCTACCACGATATAGTCCACGTCGTACTCCGGAATGGCCCAGGGGGCGTTGGGGTACTGGACCAGGCGGTTGGTGAGGATGACCACCTTGCCGGCGTACTTGGCGTCGGTGCGGGCGTAGCCCATGGAGCCGCAGGCGATGGTGCCCCCCTCCTCCCGGCTGTAGCCGTTGGCGTTGCCGTAGGGGTCGCAGGAGGGGGCCCCTAAAAAGGCCACGTCGATGTGGAGCTCCCCGGAGCGGATCGCCGCCGCCCGTCCCCCGTGGCTGCGGAAGACGATGGGGAAGTCCATCAGGCCCCGGGAGATCTGCTCCGCCAGCTCCCCCCGGAGGCCGGAGGTCTCAATGTGGGTGATGACGCCGCTTTTGATGTGCTCGATGAGGGGGGCGTGGACCGCCGCCAGGGAGCTGGCCGCCAGGGTCAGATTCTTGAAGCCCATTTTAGCCAGGGTGTCCACCACCCGGTTGACCACGTGGTCCCCGTTGCGGAAGTGGTGGTGGAAGGAGATGGTCATGCCGTCCTGGAGCCCGGTGGCCCGGATGGCGTCCTCCAGGGAGGGCAGGAGCTTGTTCTCCTGGGCGGCGCGCTCCCGGAAGTTCTCGGTGTGCTTGGCCGGGGTTCCGGCGAAGGGGCCCCGGTGGGCGATCTCGTCCAGGTGGGGGATGGTTCTCAGCAGTTCGTCCGTCATGGCTCAGTCCTCCTCGACAACGTTGTCCGCCTCGGCCAGGGCGATGAGGCGCTGGGCCCGGATGACCACCGGCTTGTCGATCATCTTGCCCTTGATGCTGGCTACGCCGCTGCCCCGGGCGTTGGCCTCGGCAATGGCGTCCATAATGGCGTAGGCCTTCCGCAGGTCCTTTTCGCTGGGGATGAAGGCCCGGTGGAGGGGTTCGATCTGCCGGGGGTTGATAACGGATTTGCCGTCAAAGCCCAGCTTGCGGATGAGGCTGACCTCCTCCAGAAAGCCCTCGTCGTTGTTCACGTCGGAGTAGACCGTGTCCAGGGCGGCGATGCCGGCGGACCGGGCGGCGTTGAGGATCATGCTCCGGGCGAAGAGGAGCTCGATGCCGTCGGAGCGGGTGGTCTTCAGGTCGGTGACGTAGTCCTCCGCCCCCAGGGCCACGCCGATGAGCCGGTCGGAGGCGTGGGCAATCTCCCGGGCGGAGAGGACGCCGTTGGCGGTTTCAATAGCGGCCATCATGCCGGTGGAGCCCACGGGGATATTGTGCTTGGCCTCGATGCGGGCGATCTCCCGCTCGCAGTCGATAACGTCCTGGGCGCTGTCGGTCTTGGGCAGGCGCACCACATGAACCCCGGCGGGGATAATGGCCTCCAGATCCCGGATGCCCAGGCCGGAGGAGAGGTCATTGATGCGGACCACGATCTCCTTCTTCCCGAAATCCAGGGTCTTGAGGGCGTTGTGGACCAGGAAGCGGGCGGTGTCCTTCTCGGTGTAGGCCACGCTGTCCTCCAGATCGAACATGATGCTGTCCGCGCCGTAGATCCGGGCGTCGGTGATCATGCCGGGGTTGTTGCCGGGGACGAACATCATGGACCGGCGCAGGCGGTCCTTTATGTAGCGCTTCTCCATCACTTGGCCTCCCAATGTTCGTTTTCCACCTCCGCGGCCCGGCAGGCGGCGGCGGACACCCGGGCCCGGACAGTGCAGTCCAGAGCCCCCTTGTCCACAGCGGTGACGGCGGCGTGGGGGATCTCCAGGCCGGACAGGGTCTCCCGGATGACGGCCTCAATCTGCCGGCCGTATTGCTGGAGGACGGTGCTGCTCAGCTCCAGGGTCACGCCCCCGGCGTTCCTGGGCTCGATGGTGATGAGGATGTCGCCGGACTCCATGGTCCCGGCGGCGGCGGTCTTTTTCAGCTCCATCTCTTCCCTCCGGCTCAGGCGAGCTTCTCCGCCAGCCTCCCGGCGATGGCGTCCAGAAACTCCTCGGAATTGACGGCCTTGGCCTTAAACCCGGGCTCCACCAGGCCCACCAGGTCCTTGGTCATGATCCCGGCGTTCAGGGTGTCGAAGCAGGCCTCCTCCAGCTTGCCGGCGTAGTCCACCAGATCGGCCAGGCCGTCCAGCTCCCCCCGCTTGCGCAGGGCCCCGCTCCAGGCGAAGATGGTAGCCATGGAGTTGGTGGAGGTCTTCTCCCCCTTCAGGTGCTTGTAGTAGTGCTTGGTGACGGTGCCGTGGGCGGCCTCGTACTCGGTGGTGCCGTCGGGGGAGACCAGCACGCTGGTCATCATCGCCAGGGAGCCGCAGGCGGTGGAGACCATGTCGCTCATCACGTCGCCGTCGTAGTTCTTGCAGGCCCAGATGTACCCGCCCTCGCTGCGGATGACCCGGGCGACGGCGTCGTCAATGAGGGTGTAGAAGTAGGTGATGCCCAGTTCGTCAAACTTGGCCTTGTAGCCCTCGAACTCCTCCTCAAAGATCTTCTTGAACTCGCCGTCATAGACCTTGGCGATGGTGTCCTTGGTGGAGAACCACAGATCCTGCCGGGTGTCCACGGCGTACTGGAAGCAGGCCCGGGCAAAGCTGCGGATGGATTTGTCCTTGTTGTGGGCCCCCTGCCAGACGGTGGGGCCGTCGGTCTTCTGAACGGTGACGGTCTTCTCCTCGCTGCCGTCCTCGCTCTTGAAGGTCATGGTGCAGATGCCGGGCTTTTCGGTAACGAAGTCCACGCTCTTGTAGACATCGCCGTAGGCGTGGCGGGCGATGGTGATGGGCTTTTTCCAGTTCTTCACCACCGGCTTGATGGCGTCGATGCAGATGGGGGCGCGGAAGACGGTGCCGTCCAGGATGGACCGGATGGTGCCGTTGGGGCTCTTCCACATCTCGGTGAGCTGGGGGTACTCCTCCATGCGCTGCTTGTTGGGGGTGATGGTGGCGCACTTGACGGCCACGCCGTATTTCTTGGTGGCGTTGGCGGCGTCCACCGTCACCTGGTCCTTGGTCTCGTTGCGGTGCAGGAGGCCCAGGTCGTAGTACTCCGTTTTCAGCTCCACAAAGGGCAGAATCAGCTTATCCTTGATCATCCCCCACAGGATGCGGGTCATCTCGTCTCCGTCCATCTCCACCAGGGGGGTGGTCATCTTGATCTTTTCCATGGCGTTTCTCCTCCTCAATCCTTGCCGTATCCGGCGGCGTAGTAGTTCATCAGACAGCCCTCCTGGAGAATCAGGCGCTCGTCGGCGGTGAGCCCCGCGCACTTGAGGGCCAGCTCGTGGACGGAGCCATCGGCGCGGATGACCTTGGCGGTCATCTCCTCCACGCCCTGGGCGATGGCGGCTTTTACGCCCGGGATATACACCCAGTCCCCGTCCTTGTAGGGGAACTCCGTCCCGGCGTCCATGGTAAAGGGCACGATGCCCCAGTTGATGCAGTTGGAGCGGTAGCGCTTGGTGGCGTACTCATAGCAGATGTTGGCGAAGCCCCCCAGCACCTTCTGGCAGGACGCGGCCTGCTCCCGGGCGGAGCCGTCGCCGGGCTTGTTGGCGAAGACGCAGGAGCCGATGGTGGTCCGGGCCGCGTCGCCGCCCACCTTGGCAAGAACCTCCGCCGCCCCGGCGGGAGCCTCGCCTCGCTCTCTCGCCTCCTCCAGGGCCCGGACGGCCTTGGAGCGGCCCACGTACTCCGGCACCCGGCGGCTCAGGGCGAACTCGCTCAGGCCGATGGGGTTGGAGCGGTAGGAGCTGGTCTCCCCGGAGGGGATGAGCTCGTCGGTGGTGGTGACGGGGTCGTGGATGACCGCGCACAGCCGCACCAGCAGGTCCTCCTCCAGCTTGGGCATGTGGGGCCAGTCCTTGATGTTGGGCCCGTAGCGCAGCTCCACAGAGGGATCCGCCTTGCCGAAGCCCTCATAGCACCGCTTGGCGTAGACGGAGCCGTCGTAGTGGTACTCCAGCTCCTGGGCGGTGGGGAGGTCGTAGTCGATGTCGGTGGCGGCGGTGAGGACGCCTCCGTTCCGGGCGGTGGCGGCGATGGACCGGGCGTCCATCAGGGCCACAGCGGCGATCTGGCCGCTGCCGGGCTTGGAGCCCTCCCGGTTGGCGAAGTTCCGGGTGGCGTGGCGGATGGAGAGGGTGTTGTTGGCCGGGGTGTCCCCCGCGCCGAAGCAGGGGCCGCAGAAGGCGGGCTTCATCACGCACCCGGCCTCCATGAGCTTGGCGGCGGTGCCGTTCTTGGTGACGGCCAGGGAGATGGGGGTGGAGGAGGGGTAGACGGACATATCAAAATACCCGTTGCCGATGGATCCGCCCTCCAGGATGTGGGCGGCCTCCACGATGTTCTCATACATGCCGCCGGAGCAGCCGACAATCACGCCCTGGTCGCAGGTGACCTTGCCGTCCACGATGTTGCGCTTCAGGTCCATGGTCACTTTGCCGCCCAACTGCTTGTTGGCGGCGGCTTCCACCTCGGCGAAGATCTTCTCGGGGTTGGCCTGGAGCTCGTGGACGGTGTAGGCGATGGAGGGGTGGAAGGGCAGGGCGATCATGCACTCCACCTTGGAGAGGTCGATTTTGACCACGCTGTCGTAGTACGCGCCGTTCTGGGGCTTCAGCTCCCGGAAGTCCTCGGGCCGGCCGATGTTTTCGTAATACCTGCGGATGGTCTCGTCGGTCTCCCAGATGGAGGTCAGGCAGCTGGTCTCCGTGGTCATCACGTCGATGCCGATGCGGTAGTCGCAGCTGAGCTCCTTCACGCCGGGGCCCACGAACTCCAGGACCTTGTTCTTCACGTCCCCCTTGGGGAAGGTGGCGGCAACCAGGGCGATGGCCACGTCCTGAGGGCCCACGCCCTTGCGGGGCTTGCCGTCCAGGTAGACCAGCACCACCTCCGGCGCAGCCACGTCGTAGGTGTTCTCCAGCAGCTGCTTGACCAGCTCGCCGCCGCCCTCGCCCACGCCCATGCAGCCGTAGGCGCCGTAGCGGGTGTGGGAGTCGGAGCCCAGGACCATTTTGCCGCAGCCCGCCAGCCGCTCCCGGGCGTACTGGTGGATGACGGCCTGGTTGGCGGGGACGTAGATGCCGCCGTACTTCTTGGCGGCGGAGAGGCCGAAGGCGTGGTCGTCCTCGTTGATGGTGCCGCCCACGGCGCACAGGCTGTTGTGGCAGTTGGTCATGGCGTAGGGGATGGGGAACTCCTTGAGGCCGGAGGCCTTGGCGGTCTGGATGATGCCCACGAAGGTGATATCGTGGGAGATCAGGGCGTCGAACTTGATGCGCATTTTTCCGGGGTCGGCGCTCTTGTTGTGGGCGCGGAGAATGGAGTAGGCGATGGTTTTCTCCCGTGCCTGGGCAGGGGCCTCCCGGTCCGGGGCGTCCTCCGCCCAGAGGATCTGGCCGTCCACCAGGTACGCGCCTTTTTTGATGACTTCTACCATGGATGTTCCTCCCGTTTTATCTGATATGGTTGGGGGCCGCAGGCCCCCGGCTTCCGATGGTCTGAATATAGCACAGTTAAAATTGTTTGTGAACAGGAAATTTCTAAGTTTTTCAATTTCGTATGGTTGACGAAAAGGATCCCGCAAAATCAATGATTTTGCAGGATCCTGAAGGAGAACTTGCAGGCTGAGAGCGGATTTGCAGGAAAAACTGCTGAATGGAAAATCCAGAAATGAACAGCCCGGGAGGAAGGGTGTCACAAAAATGTACAAAGGAGGAAAAGGAGCCCTAGGGCTGGTTCTTCTGATCGAGGATGATGAGCTTTGGCGGCAGGCCCTTCCCAATTCCTCGATGGCTGTGTCTACACGGCCCGCCAGGGTGGTGTAGAGTTCCCGGTGCAAATCAGACATAACAGCCCCCCTCCCCATTGCAAAGCACAAAATACAACGTCTGTTGTATTTTGTGAACCACATATGTTGTACTGTGGCATCCTAGTACCCACCTGAATATCTGGAGGTACTGAAATGTCCTACTATCCAAGGCTGCGGGATCTGCGGGAGG
>JAIEIQ010000152.1 GCA_029065305.1 Oscillospiraceae bacterium | reverse complement strand
TCCTGTCACAGCGGTACAACACGCTGAAAACCCCCGGCAACCTCAACGGCGACATCGGCGCGCCCCTGACCCTCCTGTCCCTGCTGCCGGAGCACCAGGCGGCGGTCATTGAGACCGGTATGGACGAATTCGGACAGATCCGCTGGCTGGGGGAGGCGGTCCGTCCGGATATCGCTGTCATTACCAATGTGGGCGACGTCCACCTCTCCCACTTCGGAAGCCGGGAGGATATCCTCCGGGCCAAGGCGGAGATCTTTGAGAACCTGCGCCCCGGCGGTCTGGCGGTGCTGGGGGGGGACGACGGGCTGCTGCGCACCCTGCGGCTGGATCGGGAGACAGTCCTCTGCGGCTTCGCCGGGGACTGCGGCGTCCGGGTAGAGGAGCTGGAGGAGCGGGGGCTGGAGGGCGTGGACTGCGCTGTTGTCACGGCAAAGGACCGCTATCCCCTGTCCATCCCCGTGCCGGGGCGGCACATGGCCGGTCTGGCGGCTATGGCGGTGGCTGCGGCAGAGCGGCTGGGCCTGACGAGGGAGGAAATTGTCCGGGGCGCCGCCGCCTACGCTCCGGCGGACAACCGCCTGCGGGTGGAGCGCCTGAGCGGGGGACGGATTATGATCAACGACAGCTACAACGCCAACCCCAGGTCCGTCCAGGCGGATCTGGCGATTCTGGCCCGGTACACCGGCGGGAAGCGCATCGCCCTGCTGGGGGATATGACCGAGCTGGGCAGCGCCGAGGAGCCGGGCCACCGGGCCGTAGGCGAGTGCGCGGGGCGGCTGGGCATTGACGTCCTGCTGGCTGTGGGGGAGCGGAGCGGACGGTGGATGGTCCCGGCGGCGAGGGAGTCGGGGTGCCCGGACGTGCGGTGGTACGAGAGCCGGGACGGGGCGAGGGACGATCTGCTGGCCCTCTTCGGCCCCGGGGACGCCCTGCTGGTGAAGGCCTCCCACTTCCTCTGCCGGTTCGATCTGATGGCGGATTTTTTGAGAAGCTACCCATTTTAGAGAACGGGCCCCGGGGAGGGACCCATAGGAACACACTATGATCGAGATAAGCGTAAACGGACTGAAAAAGTCCTTTGAAATTGGAAACAACATCCTGGACGGCATCACCTTCCAGATTGAGACAGGGGAGCGGGTGGGCCTGCTGGGCCGCAACGGCGCGGGGAAGTCCACCCTCTTCCGCATCCTCACCGGGGAGCTGGAGCCCGACGAGGGCGAGGTGGTCATCGCCAAAAACCGCCGCCTGGGCCTCATCTCCCAGATACCAGTGTATCCTGCGGGGTACACCGTGGAGGACGTGCTGAATACCGCCTTCTCCCGGCACCAGAAGCTGGGGGCGGAGATGGAGAAATTAGCCGCCGCCATGGCCGCTGGGGACGCCAGCGAGGCCACCCTCAAGCGCTACGGGGAGCTCTCCGCCAAGTTTGAGGGCATCGGCGGCTACGACACGGAGACCGCTGTGAGCAAGGTGGCCAACGGCCTGTCCATTCCGCCGGAGATGCGGGAGCAGCTCTTCGACAGCCTCTCCGGCGGAGAGAAGACCCGGGTGAATCTGGGCCGGCTCATTCTGGAGGATACGGATATCCTCCTGCTGGACGAGCCCACCAACCACCTGGACCTCCACGCGGTGGAGTGGCTGGAGGAGTACGTCCGCCGGTTCAAGGGCACGGTGGTGGCCATCAGCCACGACCGGTACTTTCTGGACCGGACCATCAGCCGGGTCATCGAAGTAAACGAGGGAAAAGCGGAGTTCTACTCCGGGGACTACACCTTCTACGCCATTGAGAAGGAGCGGCGCTTCCAGGAGAAGATGAAGCAGTACGAGAAGGAGCAGGCCAAGATCAAGCAGCTCCAGGAGGCCGCCGACAAGCTCCACCTCTGGGCCTTCATGGGGGCGGACAAGCTCCACAAGCGGGCTTTCTCCATGGAGCGGCGGATCGAGCGCATCCGGCAGACGGAGAAGCCCGCCAAGGCACGGGCCCTGACGGGCCGGTTCGGGGAGATGGAGTTCGCCGGGGACGAGGTGCTGCATATCAAGGAGCTGGAGAAGTCCTTCGGGGACCGGCAGCTCTTCCGGGGCCTGGACCTGCGGGTGGAGGGCGGCGAGCGGATCGCCCTCATCGGGGACAACGGCACCGGCAAATCCACCCTTTTGAAGATTCTTTTGGGGGAGGAGCAGGC
>JAIEIQ010000151.1 GCA_029065305.1 Oscillospiraceae bacterium | reverse complement strand
CCCCCCCTGGGGCGGCACGTTGGCCACAGTGCCCTCCAGAATCTTCAGCAGAGCCTGCTGCACCCCCTCGCCGGACACATCCCGGGTGATGGAGGTATTCTCGCTCTTCCGGGCGATCTTGTCGATCTCGTCCACGTAGATGATCCCGTGCTCCGCCAACTCCACGTCGTAGTCCGCCGCCTGGAGCAGGCGCAGGAGGATGTTCTCCACATCGTCACCCACGTAGCCCGCCTCGGTGAGGGTGGTGGCATCGGCAATGGCGAAGGGCACATTGAGAATCCGGGCCAGGGTCTGTGCAAACAGCGTCTTGCCGCTGCCGGTGGGGCCCAGCATGAGGATGTTGCTCTTCTGAAGCTCCACCTCCTCCCCGCCGCCGCAGTAGACCCGCTTATAGTGGTTGTACACCGACACGCTCAGGGCCACCTTGGCGCTCTCCTGGCCGATGACGTACTCATCCAGGTAGGTCTTGATCTCCCTGGGCGTGGGCAGGTGGTCCGGCGCCTCCGAGGAGAAGCGGGCGGAGGGGTTCCCCAGCTCCTCCTCCAGCACGCTCATGCACAGCTGCACGCACTGGTCACAGATCCGGGCGCCGGGGCCCTGGATCATCCGCCGCACCTCCTCCTCCCGCTTGCCGCAGAAGGAGCAGCGCAGGGACTTCTTGGTCTCTTCGCTCATTGGCTTGCTTTTCCCCTCTCTTTTATCTGGAGTAGATGACCTTGTCGATCAGTCCAAACTCCTTGGCCTCCTCGGCCTGCATAAAGTTGTCCCGCTCACAGGCGGCGGTGATCTCCTCCAGGGTCTTGCCCGTGTTCTCCGCCATGATGCGGTTCATCCGCTGCTTGATGATCTCAAACCGCTTGAGATGAATCGCCATGTCCGTCACCTGCCCCTGGGTCCCGGCGGAGGGCTGGTGGATCATGATCTCCGAGTTGGGCAGGGCCAGACGCTTCCCCTTCGCCCCGGCGCTGAGCAGGAACGCGGCCATGCTGGCGCACATGCCGATGCAGATGGTGGACACGTCGCACTTGATATACTGCATGGTGTCATAAATCGCCATGCCGTCAGTGATGGAGCCGCCGGGGCTGTTGATATAGAACTGGATCTCCTTATCCGGGTCCTGGGCCTCCAGATACAGCAGCTGGGCCACCACGAGACTGGCGGTGGTGGCGTTGACCTCCTCGCCCAGAAAGACGATGCGGTCGTTGAGCAGGCGGGAAAAAATATCGTAGGAGCGCTCGCCCCGGTTGGTCTGCTCCACGACATAGGGAACTAAGCTCATGGGAAATTACCTCCTGAATGGAATCCTTGGCCCTCCCGAAAAAACACGCACAGTTATCTCCAGCATTCCCCTGCCGGCCCCTTCTTATACCGGCACCGGCGGGGAGCCGGGCATTACTCGGCCTTCTCTTCCTCCTGACCGTCCCCGTCGGGAGCCTCCTCCTTCTTCTTGGAGCGCTTCTTGGGCTTCTCCTCCTCGCTGACAGCCGGCTTGACAGGAACGGCGCTGTCCACCACCACGGCCACGGCCTTCCCCCGGAGGAGCTGCTCGTGGATAACCGCGGGCTCAATGTACTTCTTCAGATTCTCCACGTCAATCTTGAACTCGGCGGCACGCTTCTCGTACTCGGCGTTGACCTCCTCCCCGGAGACCTCCAGGTTCTCCTCCTTGACAATGGCGGCGATAGCCAGATCCATCTTCACCTGCCGCTGGGCGGGGCCCTTGGCCTCCTCCAGCAGGGCGTCGGGACTGCCGCCGCTCATCTGCATGTACTGCTCCACGCTCATCCCCTGGCTCTGGAGCTGGCGGGCAAAGTTCTGCACGAAGGCCCGGGCCTGCTCCTCGATCATCACGTCGGGGATATCGGCGGTAATGCCGTCGGCCACGTGCTCCATGGCGATATCCTCAAAGGCCCGCTTGCCGGCCTCCTCCCGCTCGGCGGTGAGCTTGGCCTTCACGTCCTTCTTCAACTCCGCCAGGGTGTCAAACTCGGACACGTCCTTGGCAAACTCGTCGTCAATGGCGGGGATCTCCTTGACCTTTACGCCGTTGACCTTCACATGGAACACAACGGCCTTGCCGGCCAGCCCCTCGTGGTAGTTCTCCGGGAAGGTGATGTCGATATCCCGCTCCTCCCCCACGGCCATGCCGATAAGCTGATCCTCAAAGCCGGGGACGAAGCTGCCGGAGCCGATCTCCAGATCGTAGCTCTCCCCCTTGCCGCCGTCGAAGGGCTTGCCGTCCAAAAAGCCCTCAAAATCAATGTTGGCGAAATCGCCCTTCTTCACCGGGCGGTCCTGGTCCTCCATGCGGGCGTTGCGCTCGGCCATCTCCTTGAGCCGGGCGTTGACGTCGGCGGCGGCAACCTTCACCTCCGCCTTGGGGATCTCCAGGCCCTTGTACTGGCCCAGGGTGACCTCAGGATACACGGCCACGGTGGCGGCAAAGGAACAGCCGTCCTTCCCCACCTCCAGCAGCTCCACATCCGGATAGCCCACCACGTCCAGCTCCTGCTCCTTGACAGCCTCCGCGTAGGCGTCAGGCAGGACGATATTCACGGCCTCCTCATAGAAAACAGACTCCCCGTACATCTTCTCAATCATCTTCCGGGGGGCCTTTCCGGGGCGGAAGCCGGGTACGTTGATCTTACCGCGCTGTTTTCTGTAAGCCTTCTCCACGGCAGCCTCAAAATCGGCGGCGCTTACCTCCACGGTCAGCTTGACCGTACTTTTTTCC
The DNA here is from genome assembly GCA_029065305.1 of Oscillospiraceae bacterium. Taxonomy (GTDB): domain Bacteria; phylum Bacillota; class Clostridia; order Oscillospirales; family Oscillospiraceae; genus Pelethomonas. The sequence goes on along the minus strand of JAIEIQ010000151.1, from coordinate 2,863 downwards.
AGCTTTTCGCAGTTTTTCACACTCATTTTTTCTTTCCTCCGTTTACTGTCGGCTTTCAGAATCAGCCATCGTCGTATTGTACCACAGTAAATCGAAAAATTCCAGTATTTTTTCGTTCAGTCACATATTTTTTTCGGGACAAAGCCCAGATAGTCGGCGGACACAAGGCTGTAGGCCACGCCGCCCGCCTCTCCCTCCACAGCCCGCCGGTGGGCTGGGCCGTGTAGGTGGCCGTAAAAGCACCGCTCCACGCCGTATTCCTCCAGCTTCGCAACGATCTCCGGACAGCGGTAGCCGGTATAGAGGGGCGGATAGTGGAGAAAGGCCAGGATGGGCCTCCCCTCCGCCAGTCGGAGGGACGCCTCCAGACGGCCCACCTCCCGGTGAAAGACCTTCTCATTGTGTCCCGACTGGTCCTCCTCGTAGAACCAGCCCCGGGTGCCGCACAGGGCGTACTCCCCGTAAAAGTGGCAGTTGTTATGGAGAATGTCGATGGTGGTGATGTCATACTCCGCGAAAAAGCGCCGCATCTTTGCCGCGGTGTTCCACCAGTAGTCGTGGTTCCCCTTCAGCAGGAGCTTCTTCCCCGGCAGGCGGTCAATGAACTGAAAATCCGCCAGACTCCCGGCGAAGTCCATGCCCCAGGAGGTGTCCCCGCACAGGACCGTCACGTCGTCCCCCTCCAGCCGGGAGAAGGCCGCCTCCAGCCGTGCGGTGTGGTCCGCCCAGCCGGGGCCGAAGATATCCATGGGCTTGTTGGTTGTCAGGGACAGGTGGAGATCTCCGATGGCGTAGAGCGCCACATTGTTCACTCCCTTCCTGCCGCGCAGCCCGCGCCGCAAGGGATTCCGCTCCCTTGTAGAACAAGCATACCACAGCGGGATTTTGATTGCAATGGCTTTTCGCGACTTCCTCACATGGCCGCAGAAAGAGCCCCCACAAAGAGATATTTACCGCAGAAAATCCAGCACAACCCGCTCCATTTTCTCCTTCCGGGTCACCTGGTCAAAGCGGATCTCCTTCCCCTCCAGCGCCGCCAGGCGCGCCGGGGCGGGAACACCCGTCACCGTCTGGAGCTGTCCGATGCGCTCGACGCTGTTTTTCACCGGCTTCTCCCCGATGGCGGTCAGGACGCTGTCGCAGAATTTGTAGGGGCTGGCGGTAGAAACGAAGATCGCGGGGGTGGTGTCGCCGGTCTCCTTCCGGTAGTCCGTGAGCACCTTGGCCGCAACGGCGGTGTGGGTGTCAATGAGATATCCGCAGCGGTACATCATCTCCACGGCGGCGCTGGTCTCCTCCTCGCCGCAGAAGCCACCGTAGAACAGCTCCTGGAGCTGCCGGAGCATCTCCCCGCTGATCTCGTACCGGCCGCTCCTGGCCAGCTTCTCCATGCAGTCCCGGACCAGAGCGTCATCCCGGCCGCTCAGATCGAAGAGCAGCCGTTCCAGATTGCTGGAGATCAGGATGTCCATAGAGGGGCTCATGGTGGTGTGGAAAGGGCGGTTCCGGTCGTAGACACCGGTGCGGATGAACTCCGTGAGCACATCGTTGCGGTTGGAGGCGCAGATGAGCTTTCCGATGGGCACCCCCATCCGCCTGGCGTAGTAGCAGGCCAGTATGTTGCCGAAATTCCCCGTGGGGACGCAGTAGTTCACCTTCTGGCCGAACTTGATCTCCCCGGCGTTGAGCAGGTCGCAGTACCCGGAGACATAGTAGACAATCTGGGGCAGAATACGCCCCCAATTGATGGAGTTGGCCGAGGAGAGAAAGTACCCCCGCTCCGCCAGCTCCGAGCGGATGGCCTCGTCGGAGAAGATGCGCTTGACGCCGTTCTGGGCGTCGTCGAAGTTGCCCTTGACGGCGCACACCCCCACATTGCCGCCCTCCTGGGTGACCATCTGGAGCTTCTGGATCTCGCTGACGCCGTTCTCCGGGTAGAACACCAGGATTTTCGTCTGCTCCACGCCGGCGAAGCCCTCCATAGCTGCCTTGCCGGTGTCGCCGGAGGTTGCCACCAGGATGCAGGCCGTCTTCTCCTCCCCCGTCATCCTCAGGCTGGCAGAGAGGAGCTGGGGCAGCATTTGCAGGGCCATGTCCTTGAAGGCGCTGGTGGGCCCGTGCCACAGCTCCAGGCACCAGGTCCGGTCGTTGACCTTCCGCAGAGGGGCCGCGTCCAGGTGGTCGAACTTCTCCGGGCCGTAGGCGTTTTCGGCGAACCGGGCCAGATCCTCCGGACGGAACTCCTCCAGATATTTGCCCATGATATACGCCGCCCGCCGCTGGTAGCTCATCTGGCACAATGTCTCCAGATCCAGCGGCCCCATGGTGGGAAAGGTCACGGGTGTGAAGAGCCCGCCGTCCCGGCTCAGGCCCATCTTGATGGCCTGGGCGGCGCTCAGGCGCAGGTTTTTGTCTCTCGTGCTCAAATATTGCATGAATGTGTCCTCCAAAAGCGCGGTTTATTCAAAGGCGCTGGTGATATAGTTGATCTGCCTCCGTCCCCCGGTGTCCGCCGGAAAGACCTCCGCCACGTCGAACCGGCAGGGACAGTCCAGGCCGGTCTGGGCCAGGTACCAAGACGCGGCGTCCCGCAGCTTCCGCCGCTTGGAGGCCGTCACAGCCTCCCGGGGCGGGGCGATGGCCTGCGGAGAGCGGGTCTTGACCTCCACAAAGCAGAGGACGCCCTCCGGCGCGCGGGCGATGAGGTCGATCTCCCCCCAGCGGCAGCGGTACTGCCGCGCCAGAATGGTCCAGCCGCGGCGCTCCAGCGCCGCCGCCACGGCGGCCTCTCCCCGGTCGCCCCGGCGTTTGCGCGCCTGCCCGCCGGGCTCTTATTAGCATCTCCGAGCCCCCGCGACGAGGG
>JAIEIQ010000150.1 GCA_029065305.1 Oscillospiraceae bacterium | reverse complement strand
GGAGAAGACCATGCTCAGCACCAGCACCAGCACCGCCGCCGCAACGGACATGGTCAGCAGATTCCGCTGCAGGTTCTCCAGCAGGGACGCCTGCTGGGTGTCGTACTCGTAGACGTATACCCCGCCCACGATCTGGTTCCGATAGAGCACCGGCTGGGCGGCGGAGGAGTGGAAGGCCCCCTCCTGGTAGACGCTGTAGCCGTTGCTGTAGCCCCGCAGGGCCTGGACCAGCTCATTGTAAAAGACGTAGTAGCCCGCCGCGCTGCCCACCTCCCGGGTGTCGTAGAGCACCCGGCCGGACCGGTCGGTGACGATGGCCCGGGACACGCCCCCCGGGTCCACCGTGTCCAGAGCCGACGCCACGTTCTCCTCCGTCAGTTCCCCCAGGCCGGACACCGCCGTGTTGATGGCCGAGGCGCTGGAGAGCAGGGTGGTCTGCTTGGCCCGGAACACCAGATCCTGGCTGACCACCAGGGGGTAGCTGTTCATAAAGAGGAGAACAATGAGGATAATGGCGATGTAGCTGGCGCTGATTTTCAGCTGAAAGGATATCCTACCCCTTAAAATAGTAGCCCACTCCCCACTTCGTCAGGATGTATTCCGGCTCCGCCGGGGTGCGCTCCAGCTTCTCCCGCAGGCGGCGAATGTGGACGTCCACCGTCCGGTAGTCCCCGGTGTAGCTGTAGCCCCACACCACGTTCATCAGATTCTCCCGGCTGTAGACCCGCCGGGGGTTCTTCATGAGCAGCTCAATGAGATCGTACTCCTTGGCCGTCAGCTCCACGGTCTTCCCGTCCCGGACGGCCACCCGCTGCTCCGTGTCCAGGGTCAGGTCCCCGGCGGTGATCCGCTTGGCCGCCTTCCCCTGGGCGCCGCCGGAGGCGCGGCGGAGCATGGCCCGGATGCGGGCCTTCAGCTCCAGGATATTAAAGGGCTTGGTGATATAGTCGTCGGCCCCGCACTCGAAGCCAATGATCTTGTCCGTGTCCTCCCCCCGGGCGGTGAGCATGATGATAGGCACGTTGGAGAACTCCCGGATGCGCATACACGCCTCCAGTCCGTCGATCTCCGGCATCATCAGATCCAGAATGATGAGGTCGAAGCCCCCCGCCCGGGCCAGCTCCACCGCCGCCGCGCCGTCGTAGGCGCACTCCACCTGGTAGCCCTCGTTCTCCAGATTGAACTTGATCCCCTTGACCAGCAGCTTTTCGTCGTCCACGACCAGAATTTTCATGCATTTTTCTCCTCGTCAGTTTCAGCGGCCCCCTCCGCCGCGCCGGCCACGGCCAGCCCCCGCAGCTCCTCCAGAGTGGCCGGACCGATGCCCCGCACCTTGGTCAGATCCTCCAGGGTCTGGAAGGGCCCGTTCTCCGTCCGGCAGTCGATGATCCGCTGGGCCAGGGCGGGGCCGATGCCCGGCAGGGTGTCCAGCTCCTCCAGGGAGGCGGCGTTGATGTCCACCGGCCCCTGGGGGACGGCCTCCGCCTCCTCCGCAGCGGGCGCCTCTATCTCCGCCGCCGGGCTCTGCCGCTGGACGCTGATGGCATAGCTCTGAGGCTCCCCGCCCCGTCCGGCCAGAAAGGCCAGTCCCAGCCCCAGCAGGAAGCCCAGCGCCGCTGTCAAAAGCACCAGCTCTGTTTTGGTAAGTTTTCCACCTGTTTTCACGGTTGAACTCCGTCCGGAAATTTGTTATACTAGGGGAGATACGTCCCGCCGGTCCCCGAAAGGGAAGCGGTCCGGCTCGCCCCTCCCCACCAGTATACCATACTTTATTGGAGAATGATATGAAAACTCGCCGATTTTTCTCGCTTTTTTTCTGTGTACTCATCGCCCTGTCCCTGTCCGAGGCGGCGCTGGCCGCGAAGGACGACATGGGGGACCTGGATGTGGAGGCCAAGGCCGCCCTGCTGGCGGATCCGGAGACCGGAGAGATCCTCTACGCCCGAAACATTCACGAGCGGCTCTACCCCGCCAGCCTCACCAAGGTGATGACCACCCTGCTGGTGCTGGAGGCGGTGGACGACGGCCGGCTGTCCATGGACATGGTGCTCACCGCCTCCCAGGAGGCCATCGAGCTGGTGCCCCCCGATGGGAGCAGCGCCGGGATCAAGATCGGCGAGGAGATGACGGTGGAGGATCTGCTCTACTGCGTCATGCTGGTCTCCGCCAACGAGGGGTGCAACATCCTGGCGGAGGCGGTGAGCGGATCCGTGGACGCCTTTGTGGAGGACATGAACGAGCGGGCGGCGGCTATCGGCTGTGAGGACACCCACTTTGTCAACACCAATGGAATGCCGGATGTGAACCACTACACCACCGCCTGGGATCTGTACCGGATCACCCTGGAGGCCCGGGAGCATCCGGACTTCATGCCCCTGGCGGGCTCCATCTACCACGAGGTCCCCGCCACCAACCTCTCCGACGCCCGGAAGCTGTACACCACCAACTACCTCATCTCCACCTACCGCACGGACTACTACCGCTATCCGGGGGCCGACGGCATCAAGACCGGCTCCACCAGCGACGCCGGCTACTGCCTCATCGCCTCCGCCGTCAAGAGCGGGCGGAGCCTGCTGAGCGTGGTGCTGGGGGCGGAGCGGATCAAGGAGGAAGACGGAACCACGATTACCAAGAGCTTCACAGAGACGAAGAAGCTCTTCGACTGGGGCTTTGACACCTTCTCCCGGCAGGTGATCCTGGGGAAGGGGGAGTCCATCGCCGAGGTGCCCGTGACCCTCTCCCAGGAGGTCAACTATGTCAAGGTCCACCCCGCCCGGGAGGTGGAGCGTCTTATCCCCAACGACATGGACCCGGCGGTGGACATCCAGCGGGAGTGCACCTTTGTGTCCGAGAGCGTGGAGGCCCCCATCCAGCGGGGGCAGGTGCTGGGGACCATCACCCTGCGCTATGGGGACACGGTCTACGACACGGTGAACCTGCTGGCGGACAGCGACGTGTCCGCCTCCCGCCTGCTGGTGTTCCAGCGGGACGTGATGCTCTTCCTCCAGAAGCCGGCCGTCCGCTACAGCGCCGCCGGCGCGGTGGGGCTGGTCGTGATGATCGCCGTGCTGCGGCTCTTCTTCCGCTCCAAGCGCCGGAAGCCCAAGAGCCGGTCCGGTGCGCGGAGCAGCGGCTACCGGGGGAGAAGACGGTAACAATGGAAGCAAGCGGCCCCGGAGCTATCTCCGGGGCCGCTCCTCTTCTATTCCGCCAGCTCTATGCTGTACACCTCGCCCAGTTGAGCGGGGTAGGACTCCATGACG
>JAIEIQ010000015.1 GCA_029065305.1 Oscillospiraceae bacterium | reverse complement strand
CATGACCACGACTGCGCCTGCGGCCACCATCACGGCCACCACTATCACCACGGCCACGACGCCGACGAGGTCTTCACCTCCTGGGGCGTGGAGACGACCCATACCTTTACAGCGGAGAAGCTGGAGGGTATTCTGGCGGAGCTGGACGGGGAGAAGTACGGCATGGTCCTCCGGGCCAAGGGCATCGTCCCCGCGCCGGACGGCACGTGGCTCCACTTCGACTTTGTCCCCGGCGACCGGCAGGTCCGCACCGGCGGCGCCGACTACACCGGCCGGCTGTGCGTCATCGGCAGCAAGCTGGACGAGGACGGCCTGAAGGCCCTCTTCGAGGTGTAAGCCATGCCCAAGACCTATCCCGTCTACCTCATTGCCGGGTTTCTGGACAGCGGCAAGAGCACCTTTATTAACGGCATCCTCTCCGACGGCTTCGCCATTGAGGACCGGACCCTCCTCCTGCGGTGCGAGGAGGGGGAGACAGAATATGACAAAAAGTATCTTCGCAATGTAACAATCCTCTCCGTAGAGGATCCGGAGTCCCTGACCCCGGAATTTCTGGAGGCGGAGCGGAAGAAATGCCGGGCGGAGCAGGTCCTGGTGGAGTACAACGGTATGTGGGCTCTCCAGGACTTCTACGTCCGCTGTATGCCCCAGACCTGGGTGCTCTACCAGATCATCGCCACGGTGGAGGGCCCCTCCTTCCTGGTCTACTCCAAGAACATGGCCGCGCAGATGATGGATAAGCTGCGCAACGCGGATATGATCGTCATCAACCGCTGCGATCAGGCCCTGTGCGACGAGCTGCGGAGGAAGAACCTGCGGCTCATCAACCGCCGGGCGGACATCTTCCTGGAGCGGGAGGACGGCCAGGGGGAAAACTATATGGACGGCACCGTCTCCGCCTTCGACCTGGACCAGGACGTCATCGAGATCGCCGACGAGGACTACGGCCTCTGGTACGTGGAGATCATGGACAGCCCCCGGATGTACGAGGGGAAGACGCTGATCTTCCGGGCCATGATGTGCAAGCCCCCCAAGTACGGCAGGTACTTCACCCCGGGCCGGTTCGCCATGGTCTGCTGCGCCGACGACATGAGCTTTCTGGCGGTGGCCTGCATCGGATACGACGTGAAGGACATCCCGGAGCGGACCTGGGTGGAGGTGCAGGCGGTGTGCCGGGTGGAGCACTGGGACCCCTACGAGGGGGACGGCCCCGTGCTCCACGTGGAGAGCGTCACCCCCTGTGAAAAGCCTGCGGAGGAAGTTGTGCAGATGTAACGCTTCCCATCAAATCTTAAAGAGAGGACAGCGCGCCGGCAGGGCGCTGGGATAAGGTTATGAACCGTACATGGATTGAGTTGGATCGGGACGCTTTGGCCCACAACATCCGGCAGTACCAGAGCCATCTGCCTGCCGGCTGCGGGATTATGGGCGTGGTAAAGGCGGACGCCTACGGCCACGGGGCCCATGTGGTCGCCCACGAGCTGTACCGGCTGGGCGTCCGGCGCTTCGCCGTGGCCGCGCTGGCGGAGGCGGTGGAGCTGCGGAGGGGCGGTCTGGAGGGGGAGATCCTGATTCTGGGCTACACCCACCCGGACGGCTTCCCCCAGCTGGTCCAATACGATATCACCCAGACCGCCGCCTGCGCCGGCCACGCCGCCCGGCTGGAGGCGTTCGGCCGGGAGAGCGGCACGCCGGTCAAGGTACATATCGCCGTGGACTCCGGGATGCACCGCATCGGCTTTCTGCCCGGGGAGCTGGACCAGATGGAGGCCTTCTGCCGCAGTCCCTGGCTCCGCGTCACCGGCATCTTCTCCCACCTGTGCGTGGCGGATGTGGAGGCGGAGGACGGCTTCACCCGCCGGCAGGCCCAGGTGTTCCAGGCTGTCCTGGACGAGCTGCGGGCCCGGGGCGCGGAGATGGGGGAGGTCCATCTCCTCAACAGCTACGGGGCTGTCAACTACCCCGAGTACGCCTACGACTTCGCCCGGCTGGGCATTCTGATGTACGGCGTCCTGAGCGACGGGGACGGGTGGCTGCGGACGGATCTGAAGCTGCGGCCCGTGATGACCCTGAAGTCCCGGATCACCTCCCTGCGGCACATCGGCCCCGGGGAGACGGTGAGCTATGGCCGGACCTACCGGGCGGAAAAGCCCGTGACCATCGCCTCCGTGGCCATAGGCTACGCCGACGGCATCCCCCGCGCCCTCAGCGGCGGGAAAATCCGGGCCATCGTCCGGGGGCAGTACGTCCAGGGCGTGGGCCGGGTGTGCATGGACCAGCTGATGCTGGACGTCACCGGCGTGGAGGGCGTCCAGCTGGGGGACGAGGCCATCTTCATCGGACAGCAGGGGGACTGCCGGATTCCGGCGGAGGAGCTGGCGGAGAACGCCGGAACCATCACCAACGACCTCCTCAGCGGCCTGTCGGCCCGGGTGGAGGGCCGGTTCTTTACCCAGGCGGAGGCGTAGGCGATGCTCCAGGGCGTTTTCCTGCAATACCTGGGCCGTCCCTCCCTGATCGCGGCGGATGACACGTGGGCGCTGCTGGCGGTGCTGTGCGTGTCCGTGGCGGCGTGTCTCTGCCTGGAGGGGCGGTACCGGTGGGCATCGAAGATCTCCGGCGGCATCCTGGCGCTGCTGCTGGGACTGCTGCTGTCCAACCTGGGCGTGCTGCCGGTCCACAGCGGGCTCTACGACGATGTGATCTGGGGCTTCGCCGTGCCCCTGAGCATCCCTATGCTCCTCCAGCAGTGCAGCCTCCAGCGGGTCCGGCGGGAGGCCGGACAGATGCTCCTCGTCTTTCTCACCGGCGCGGCGGGGACCGTCCTGGGGGCGCTGCTGGGCTTTTTCCTGCTGCGGGACCACATCCCGGAGCTGGCGGGCGTGGCGGCGATGATGACCGGCACCTACATTGGCGGCAGTGTGAATTTTACGGCCATGGCCGGCCAGTTCGACGTCTCCCAGAGCATGGTGGGCGCGGCCACCGTGGCGGACAACCTGCTGATGGCCCTCTACTTCTTCGCGCTGATTCTCTTCGCCGGACTGCGGTTTTTCCGCGCCCGCTTCCCCCACCCCCACATCGACGAGGCGGAGCGCATGCCCCAGGCCCAAAACCAGGCCGCCAGCTTCTGGGGCCGCAAGGACATCTCCCTGCGGGATATCGCCGTGAACCTAGCCTATGCTGCGGCAGTCGTGCTCCTCTCCCAGCGGCTGGGGGCGCTTCTGGGCGGACTGGTGCCGGATACCGGCCTGGCGGGCCATATTCTCCACACCTTTCTGAGCAGCCAGTACGTGTGGATCACCACCTTCTCCATGCTGGCGGCAACCTTTGCCGAAGAGCGGGTGTCGTCCATCCACGGCGGGCAGGAGCTGGGGACCTATCTCATCTGCCTGTTTCTCTTTGCCGTGGGCGTGCCCGCCTCGGTGGCGGAGATCGTCACCAGGACGCCCCTGCTGTTTGTCTTCGCGGCGCTCATGGTGCTCATGAACATGGTGTTCTGCTTTGTGGGCGGCTGGCTCATCCGCGCGGACCTGGAGGACATCATCATCGCCTCCAACGCCAATATCGGCGGCCCCGCCACCGCCGCCGGCATGGCTATCTCCCAGGGGTGGTCCCGGCTGGTGGGCCCGGGCCTGCTGGTGGGCGTGCTGGGCTACGTCATCGGCAACTACGCCGGGACGCTGATCGGAGCACTCCTCGGGGCATAGCGCCCCGCAAACCCCTCCCTCACGGGATGGATTTGTCTATTTTGCACAAAAATCGCCCGCTAATTTTGGATTGACTTTTGTAAAGAAAACGTTAGAATGTATTTCAAGGGATCTTGCAGGGCCCGCAGGTGCGGGCCCTCTTTTCTGAACTGCGTACAGAAAAGAGCCCCTATGTCGTCCAACCGTGAACAAAGAAGAGGAGGAAGAACACATGAAAAAAGAAAGCAAATCCGCAGAGAAGAAGACCAGAACCAAGCGGGCCCCAACCTTTGCGGAGGCGATCATCCCCATTATCGCTATGCTGCTGATTCTGACCATCGGCAAGGGTGTGCTGGGCTACAATACGGAGCCGCTGCTGATTATGGTGGCGTGCGTGGCAGCGATCATCGCCTTCCGGGTGGGCTGCACCTGGGATGAGCTGATGGATGAAATCTGTCAGAAGATTGCCAAGGGCATGCCGTCCATCCTCATTCTGATCACCGTGGGCGCCATGGTGGGTACCTGGATGAGCTCCGGCACCATCCCCTGCATGATCTACTACGGCGTCCAGATCGTCAGTCCCCGGTTCCTGCTGGTGACGGCGTTCCTGATCACCGCAGTGGTCTCCGTGGTTACCGGCACCTCCTGGGGCTCGGTGGCTACCATGGGCGTGGCGCTGATGGGCATTGCTGGGGCTCTGGGCGTGTCCCTGCCGGCCACCGCCGGTGCGGTTATCGCCGGCAGCTACTTCGGCGACAAGATCTCCCCCCTGTCCGATACCACAAACCTGGCCCCCATGGCCGCAGGAAGCCAGCTCTATGAGCACATCGGCCACATGTTCTATACCACGATTCCCGCAACAATTGTGTCTCTGATTGTCTACGCCATTGTCGGCCTGAACGCCGACGTCACCGCCAGCACCAATTCCGAGACCGTCACCACCCTGATGGAGCAGCTGAGCTCCATGTACAGTTGGAACATTCTCATCATCCTGCCGGTGATCCTCGTTCTGGCGGGCTCCCTGCTCCAGTGGCCCACCATCCCTGTCATGCTGGGCAGCACGGTCCTCGCCGGTATTGAGGGCATCTTCATCCAGGGCGTAAGCCTGAAGGACGTACTGAGCGCCACTGTCAACGGTTTCAATGTCACTATGATCAACCGCGCCGGCTTTGACGCCGCCAACGCCGCCGAGAGCGTCACCAAGCTCCTCAACCGGGGCGGCATGATGAGCATCATGACCACAACCCTGCTGGTGCTGTGCGCCTTCTGCTTCGCCGGCATCATGAGCCGGGCCGGCTGTCTGGAGGTGGTCCTCCACAAGATCCTGTCCGTCGCCAAGAGTACCGGCTCCCTGATCCTGGCCACCGTGGTCTCCTGCATCACCATGGCCCTGTGCACCGGCAACTCCTACCTGTCCATCCTCATCCCCGGCGAGATGTTCAAGGATGCCTACCGGGAGCGCGGACTGGCCGCCAAGAACCTGTCCCGGACCCTGGAGGACGCGGGCACCGTATTTGTGCCCCTGGTGCCCTGGTCCGCCGCCGGCGCCTACATGGCCGCTACCACCGGCGTGGAGACACTGGACTACCTGCCCTGGGCGGTGCTGTGCTACACCGGCTTTATCTTCGCCATTATCTGGGGCTATACCGGCTTCGGTATCGCCAAGCTGAGCGACGCGGAGAAGGCTGCGGCCGCGAAATAGGCACACCGCCACTGGAAAAACGGAGGAAAGCGATATGATCAAGCTGCTGAAAAACGCGGACGTCTACGCCCCCGAGCATCTGGGAAAGAAGGATGTTCTGATTGTCGGGGAGAAGATCTGCCGCATTGACGACAAAATCGAGGGCTATGAGGGCCTTCCGGATGTGGAGACCTTTGATCTGGCGGGGAAAAAGCTGGTCCCCGGCTACATTGACCTCCACGTCCACATCACCGGCGGCGGCGGTGAGCAGGGCCCCGCCTCCCGGGTCCCGGAGTCCCAGCTGAGCGTATTCACCACCAACGGCATCACCACGGTGGTGGGCCTGCTGGGCACAGACGGCATTACCCGCAGTGTGGAGAACCTGGTGGCCAAGGCCCAAGCCCTCAACGACGAGGGCATCACCGCCTACGCTCTCACCAGCGCCTACGTCTATCCCCCCACCACCCTCACCGGCAGTGTGGAGAAGGATATCATGATGGTGGACCCCATGATCGGCGTGAAGGTGGCCGTCAGCGACCACCGGAGCTCCAATCCCACCGGGAAGGAACTCATCCGCCTGGCCACCGCCGCCCGGAGGGCGGGGCTGCTGAGCAGCACCCCCGGCCTGGTGACTATGCACATGGGCTCTGGGAAGCGCGGACTGGAACCGGTGTTTTACGCTTTGGACCACTCCGATGTGCCGGCCCGGAACCTGCTGCCCACCCATATGGGCCGGAGCAAGGAGCTTATGAGACAGGGCGTGGAGCTGGTGCGCCGGGGCGGATATGTAGACGTCACCGCCGGGTGCGATCCGGCGGAGGTGGAGGCCATGGCCGATATGATCGAGTATGCCCTGGACCAGAAGGGGGTCACCACGGAGCATATGACCGTCTCCAGCGACGGCTACGGCAGTCAGCCCCGGTTCAACGAGCTGGGCGAGTGCGTGGGGCTGACCTACGCCTCCCCTAAGTCCCTCCATGAGACGGTGAAGTGCCTCACCGGCCGGGGCCGGGACCTGGCAGATGTCCTCCGGCTGGTGACGTCCACCCCGGCGGACCTGCTGTGCAAGGTGGGGACCAAGGGCTGCGTGGCCCAGGGGGCCGACGCGGACCTGTTGGTTCTGACCGAGAGCCTGGATATCGACGGCCTCTTCGCCCGGGGAAAAACCGCCCTCTGGCAGGGGAAGGTCCTGATGAAAGGGAAGTTTGAGTAAAGAAATGCCGAAAGGAGACGTCCCGGCTGGGACGCCTCCTTTTTTTATCCCCACAGCGCCGAGAGCATGGGGATGATCTGCTTTTTCCGGGACATGACCTTGGGCAGAAACGCCTCGTGGTCCTTCAGCTCCACGTTGAACGCCTGCTGGAAGATGTCCTCCCCGCCCAGGCAGAGGATCTTGGACCCCTCGATGAGCACGTCGGTGAGCATGAGGATCACCATGCTGTAGCCGTGCTCCTCCCTGGTCCGCTCCATCAGCTCCAGAAATTCCGCCTTTCGCTTCAGCTGCCGGTCCGAGTCCACACAGGTGATCTGGCTGACACCCAGGTCGTGGCCGGCGATGTGGAACTCCTTGAAATCCCCGAACAGCAGCTGGTCCACGGGCTTGTCCTCCGGCGTGGAGGCGGAGAAGATCTCCCGGCCCAGCTCCTCCAGGGAGATGCCGGCGATGTGGGCCATGCGCTCGGCCATCTTCCGGTCCCGGGCCGTGGCGGTGGGGGACTTGAACATGACGGTATCCGAGACGATAGCCGCTGCCAGGAGCCCCGCCAGCTTTCCGGAGGGCATCAGCCCCCGCTCCTGGTACATCCCCGCCACAATGGTGCAGGTGCTGCCCACCGGCTCGTTGCGGAAGTAGATGGGGTTCTTGGTCTGGATGTCCGCCAGGCGGTGGTGGTCGATGATTGCCAGCACCTCCGCCTGCTCCAGCCCGGGCACCGACTGGGCCGCCTCGTTGTGGTCCACCAGCACCACCTGCTTGCGCCGGGGCCGGATCAGGTGGTACCGGGAGAGGGTGCCCACCACCCGCTCCTGGCTGTCCAGGATGGGGTAGCTGCGGTACCGGCTCTGGAGCACCACCTCCCGCACGTCGTCGATGAAGTCCTCCAGGTGGAACACCTGGAGCTCCGTCCGCCGGGCCAGGCGGCTGACAGGGATGGCCTGAAACAGGCGGCGCACCGCCTGATACCCGTCATAGGGGGTGGAGATGATGCAGGTCTCCCGGGCGAGGGAGCGGATGTCGTCGGGCAGCTCCGCCTGACAGAGGATGACGCAGTTGACGCCGAACTCCACCGCCTGCCGGAGCATATCCGGCTGGTTGCCGCAGACCAGGATGGTGTCCTTCTTCCGGAAGGGGGGCAGGCCCGTCTCCTGGGGCAGGGCCAGGACCACCTCCCCGGTGATGGTGTTCACCAGCTCGTCGGTCTCCCCCAGCAGCTGACCCTCCAGCACGCTGAGAATGTTGAAGATGGGGATCTCCCGCAGCTCCGAGTCGGTGATGGTCCGCATGTCGCAGGCGGTGATATCCCCGGCGGTGAGCAGGCCCTTCAGACGGCCCTCGTCGTCGGTGATGGGGATGGCGGAGACGTGCTGGTCGGCCTCCATGGCCTCCCAGGCCCGGCCCACGGTGACGGCCTCGTGGAGAATCGGGGGCACGTCGTAGTCCAGGTCCAGCACCTGGGTGCGCATGGTTTTCAGGTAGACGGGCGCCTCAAAGCCGAAGCGGTTCAGGATCAGCTTGGTTTCGTCGCTCAGGTGGCCCAGCCGGGCAGCCACATATTGGCGGTCGCCCACGGCGTTGCGCAGGGCGGCGTAGGCCATGGCGGAGACCACGGAGTCCGTGTCCGGGTTCCGGTGGCCGGTGACATAGATCTGTTCTATGGGAATCAACTCCTTTTTCATTGGTGCGGCGCGGGCAAAAGGGACCGCCCCCGGAGGGGCGGTCCCGGGGAAGCATTACCCCTTGCTCTGCATGTAGTTGTTCATACGCCAGATGATGACGGCCATCTCCCGGCGGGTAATGGTGTAGTTGCCGAAGAACATCAGGCCGGTGCTCCGCTCCTCGCCCTTCACAATCCCGGCCTCATAGAGGGCCAGGGCGCTCTCCTCCGAGCTGTCGGCGAAGGGGGAGGCGATGGTGGGCTTGTCGAGCTTGAGGGCCTTGTAGGCGATATCCGCGATAGCCTTGCGGGTGATCTTCCGGTCCAGATTCACGCTCTGGGTGAGGAGGCCGTCCTCCAGCGCCTTGTCGTGGAAGCCCTTGGCCCAGTCGCCGCCGGTGCGGCTGAGATCGTCGTAGCCTGCGGCCATCATGATGAGCTTGAGGGCCTGACCGTAGGTCACCTCGTTGGCCGGACGGAAGGTGCCGTCCTCATAGCCGTTGATGATCCCGGCCCCGGCCAGCTCCGTGACGGCGGTGTAGTACCACTCCGTGTTGGCGTTGTTGGGCACGTCGGAGAAGGTGACGGGGGTGGTGGGCTTGGAGGGATTCGTGGGCACATCGGGCTTGGCGGGGGTATCGGGGACGGTGATCTTCACCTCGCCGCTGACCTTGTTGTTGCTCAGGTCATAGGCGGTGAAGGGGATCGTCACCTCTCCGGCCTTCTGGCCGCTGGCGGGCACGTAGGTCAGGCTGCTGACGGACAGGGTGGTGCCCGTGGTGTAGTACTTGTCGCTGGCGGTGACGGGCGTCCCCACGCCGCCCACATAGTTGTAGTACAGGGACCCCTTGCTGGGGGCGGAGAAGGACACGGCGGTGATCACATCGCTGGCCCCGGAGCCCAGGAGGGTGCGGAAGTCATTGGCCTTGAAGGTCACGCCGGAGGCGGAGCTCGCAGTGTACTCCACTGTCAGATCGTCCCGCTCAAAGAGGATTGTACCCACGTAGAGGGGCTCGCCCTTGCTGTCGTAGACGGCGTAGGACGCGCTGTCTTTGGCGGCGGAGCCGGGCACGTAGGTCAGATCCTCGATCTCCTTGCCCTGGCTGGAGCTGTAGTGGAACTGATAGCTGCTCTTGTTGCTGTCCTTGAGCTGGGTGCCGCTGCGGGAGCTAGTGCGGTCCAGGTAGAGGGTGCCGGACTCGGGCAGGCTCAGCAGCTGGATATAGAAGCTGCTGGTCTTGCTGCCGGTGGCCTCCTTGTAGACGGAGAGGAAGTCCTCCGGGTCGAGGGCCGCGCTGCCGCCGGTGGGCACCCGGTAGGAGATATCCTCCACATCCCCGTCGGTGAAGAGGATGGTTACAGTGCCCTCCAGATCCGTGGTTTTTCCCTTGCTGCTTTTGCCGGTGGCGGTGAAGTCAATGGTAACAGTGCCGGTGAAGCTCTTCCGGGGGGTGAAGACCACCTCGTCCAGATCCATCTGGCGGCTCTTGGTGGGCTGGAAGTAGAACTCGTCGCCGTCCTTGCCGGTGTCCACCTTGTCCTTGTCGTAGTAGAGGTTGCCGTCGGAGGGGGCCTTGAACACCACGTACTCCAGGCTGCCGGAGCTGTGGGTCTCCAGCCAGAAGCGCTCAAAGTCGTCGGCGGACAGCGCCACGTCCCCGCCCTTTACGCCGGAGTAGAGCACGCCGGAGTCGCTCAGGCTCTTTTCCACATAGATGGTCAGCACGCCGGGGAACTCCTTGTTCTTGGTGTCCCACGCCTTGAAATTGATAGTGTAGGTGCCGGTGACGCCGTCCTCCCCCAGCTCAAAGCGGATATCCTCCAGGGGATAGCTGTCCTTGCTGCTGAAGCCGTACCTCCGGGAGGAGCTGTTGCTGATGTCCAGCCGGCCCACCTTGGACTCGGGCTGCTCGTCGAAGATGATGTAGTCCGGGGTCGCGCCGCTGGCGGCGGCGTCATAGACCGCGTCGTAGATCTGGTCGTAGATGGAGTCGGACATGGCGTCGGTGGTGTCGTCAAAGTCCAGGTAGTCGTCCTTGACGTTCAGGGTGGCCCGGGCCACGATCAGATCCCGCACCAGCACCGAGACATTGCAGGTGGCGCTGATGGGCTTGGCGGACGCGCCGCTCTTGGGGGAGGCCAGGATGACGCAGGTGTAGGCGTAGTCCGCCTCCTCCTCCGTCACGGCGGCGGGCAGGGTGTAGGAGGAGCCGTTGCCCACGTTGGTCCCGTTCTTGTCGAACCAGGCGTAGGTGATATTGTACTCCTTGGTGATGTCCGCGTTGCCGGCGGTGAGGGTGATCTCCTCCATGGAGAGCTTGGCGCTCTCCTCGCCGATGGCCACGTAGACGGTCTTGTTCTTCTCAATGGCGGCGGCTACGGAGTTGTAGTCCACCGCGCCGCACTGGATGCAGCGGCCCTTCTGGAACTCGTGGTTTTCCTTGGAGGTCGTCTTGTCCTGGTGGTAGCGGCAGTAGCCGGAGTGGGTCTTGCCGTCCTCGTTGTCGGTGTAGATGTAGATGTGCTTGGAGGAATCCTCCGGAATCTCCTCCTTGTAGGTGTTTTTGCAGTAGGAGCACCGGTACTCCACACTGCCCTTGTCGTGGCAGGTGGCCTCTGTGACATTGCTGGTCAGCCGCCAGCTGTGGGCCTCCCCCTTGTTGGTGGTGCCACTGTCACTGGCGCCGGGGCACAGATCGTCCTTCCCGGGACCCTCCACAGCCGCAAAGGCCATGGGGGCCAGGGTCATCATCATGACTGCGGCCAGCAGGGCGGAGAGAGCCCGCCGGCGCAGCGCGTAAAGACGTTTCCTCATGTTGTCGATCTCCTCCTCAGGGAATTTCGCGGGCGGACAAGCCGTCCAGGATACCGTTCATTATAGCACAGGCTATGCAAAAATCCAGCAATATTTTGGTTACAAATTCTTTACGTTTTTCCATCAAAGTTCCATCAGGGCGGTTTTGTGGCTTCTGTGTAGCGGGGCGTTCCTTTTTGTTGGGGATTTATGAAACTTTATGGCTTTACAAACGCCGGGGATGATGGTAACATAGGAAAAATATATATTGGGTTCGACTATACTGTTTTTATAAAGGAGAAACGCGCCATGGCCTACTACTATCCCGAGCCCTCCCACACCTTCAGCGAATATCTGCTGGTCCCTGGCTACACCTCCGCGGAGTGCGTCCCCGCCAACGTCTCCCTGCGCACCCCCCTGGTGAAATTCCGGAAGGGGGAGGAGGAGTGCCCCATCTCCATCTCCATCCCCATGGTCTCCGCCATCATGCAGTCCGTGTCCAACGACACCCTGGCCGTGGCCCTGGCGAAGGAGGGCGGGCTCAGCTTCATCTACGGCTCCCAGTCCGTGGAGAGCGAGGCGGCTATGGTGGCGAAGGTGAAGGGGTACAAGGCCGGCTTCGTCTCCAGCGACTCCAACCTGCCCCCGGACGCCACCCTCCAGGACGTGCTGGAGCTCAAGGCCCGCAACGGCCACTCCACCGTCTCCATCACAGAGGACGGCACCAGTGAGGGCAAGCTCCTGGGCATCGTCACGGGCCGGGACTACCGGGTGAGCCGCATGGACCCCGCCACCCCGGTGTCCACCTTCATGACCCCCCGGGAGAAGCTCATCACCGCCCCCGAGGGCACCAGCCTCAAGGAGGCCAACGACATCATCTGGGACCACAAGCTCAACTCCCTGCCC
>JAIEIQ010000149.1 GCA_029065305.1 Oscillospiraceae bacterium | reverse complement strand
ACGCGCATGGACATACCGGTCAGCTTGCCGTTGAGCTCGGGGATGACCTTGCCCACGGCCTTGGCGGCGCCGGTGGAGGAGGGGATGATGTTGCCGGCGGCAGCGCGGCCGCCGCGCCAATCCTTCAGGGAGGGACCGTCAACGGTCTTCTGGGTGGCGGTGGTGGAGTGAACAGTGGTCATCAGGCCGTCGGTGATGCCCCACTTGTCGTGGAGCACCTTGGCGATGGGGGCCAGGCAGTTGGTGGTGCAGGAGGCGTTGGAGACAAAGTTCATGTCGCTGGTGTACTTATCCAGGTTCACGCCGCACACGAACATGGGGGTATCGTCCTTGGAGGGGGCGGACATAATAACCTTCTTGGCGCCGGCATCCAGATGGGCCTGGCTCTTCTCCTTGGTCAGGAACAGGCCGGTGGACTCCACCACGTACTCCGCTCCGATCTTGCCCCAAGGCAGGTCGGCGGGGTTGCGCTCGGCATAGATGGGGATCTGCTTGCCGTTGACGATGATGGCGTTCTCGGTGGACTCCACAGTGCCGGCAAACTGGCCGTGCATGGTGTCGTACTTGAGCATGTACGCCAGGTAATCGGCGGGGCACAGGTCGTTGATGCCCACGATCTCAATCTCGGGGTGATTCACGCTGGCGCGGAAGACCATGCGGCCGATGCGGCCAAACCCATTGATGCCTACTTTGATGCTCATAATAAAAACTCCTTTCAAATATAAGGGTCCTAACTTGGCGGTCCAATTTTATTGGATAAGTATATTATACACCGCTTATTTTGAATTGAAAAGTATTTTTTGCGGCCAAAATGTTTTTTTCCAGAATTTCTTGTAATTTCTACAAAATTTTGGTATGATGTCTCTGCGATTCCCGGGATTTTTGACATCCCGGAGAACGGCGCGAATTACCACGGCTTTTTTTGCCGCCTTCGCGCACACTAGAGAGAGACGCGCGGAGGCCGCGAGCCTTGTCTCCAGGAGGGGGATCCCATGTCAGATGAAACGAAACACACCGGCGCCCAGCTGGACGCCGTTCTCCGCCAGGTCTCCGGCCAGCTGCGCCAGAGCCTGGGGAACATCGGCGCCGCGCTGGAGCGCCTGGCCCCGCCGGAGCGGCGGGAGGAGGACCCGGAGCTGGACCGGAGCGCCGCCGTGCTGCTGCGGAGCTACTACCGGATTCTGCGGCTGAGCGGCAATCTGGCCGAGGCCGCGGCGCTGGAGGAGCCCAGCACCGCCCGGCTGGTCAACGACGATATTGTGGGCTTCTGCCGGGAGATGGTCCGCCGGGCCGAGCACCCGGCGGCACTGATGGGGCTGCGGCTGGCCTTCCGCAGCGAGAAGGTCTCCCACATTATTGCCATGGACGCGGAGCGGATGGAGCGGCTGGTGATGAACCTGCTGTCCAACGCCTTCAAGTTTACACCGGCGGGGGGAGAGGTTGTGCTGGAGGTCCGGGTGGTCCGCCAGTGGGTGGAGCTGCGGTGCAGCGACACCGGCTGCGGGATTCCGAGGGACCGGCTGGAGACGGTGTATGAGCGCTACCACTTCCCCCAGCAGGCGGACCCGCCGCCCTACGGGCTGGGGCTGGGCCTGCCCATCTGCCGGCGCATCGCCTGGGAGCACGGGGGGAGCCTGCTGATTGACTCGGAGGAGGGGCGGGGCACCACGGTCACGCTGTCCCTGCCCAACACCCGCGCCCGGAAGCAGGCCCTCCACGCGCCTGTGATGGACTACGCCGGCGGCTACAACCGCACCCTGCTGGAGCTGGCCGACGCCCTGCCCCGGGAGGCGTTTGGCGGAAAGTATATGGACTGAGCCCTCTTCCCCTCGGAAAAAGGCTCCTCGGATTCAGAAAGGCGGGACATGGACAGCGAGAGAAAGGTACTGGTGGGCATGAGCGGCGGGGTGGACAGCACCGCCGCCGCCCTGCTGCTGCGAAAAGGGGGCTGGGAGCCGGTGGGCTGTATGCTCTCCCTGCGGAGCGGCGGGGAGGAGGCCGGGAGGAGGTCCTGCTGCACCCTGGAGGACGCGGAGGACGCCCGTGCCGCCGCCGCCCGGCTGGGGATGGATTTTTACATGTTTAACTTCAAGGACCTGTTTCGGGAGGCGGTGATGGAGGATTTTATCGCCGGCTACCGGGCGGGGCGGACCCCGAACCCCTGCGTGGAGTGCAACCGGCGGGTGAAGTTTGACGCCCTGCTCCGGCGGGCGGACGATCTGGGGATCCCCCGGGTTGCCACGGGGCACTACGCCCGGGTGGACCAGGGGCCGGACGGCCGCTGGCGTCTGCTGCGGGGGCTGGACCGGCGGAAGGACCAGAGCTACTTTCTCTACCCCCTTGCCCAGCGGCATCTCCGCCGGCTTCTGCTGCCGGTGGGGGAGTTTGGGAAGGAGCAGATCCGGGCCCTGGCGGAGGAGGCCGGGCTGGTCAACGCCCGGAAGCGGGACAGCCAGGATATCTGCTTTCTCCCCGGGGGAGATTATCCCGGGTTCTTGGAGAGGAACGGGGTGGCACTTGTACAGGGGGATTTTGTGGACCAGACAGGCCGGGTGCTGGGGCGGCACCGGGGACTGCCCTGCTACACCCTGGGCCAGCGCCGGGGGCTGGGGGTCAGCGGACCGGAGCCCCTGTATGTTGTCGGGAAGGACGCCGGGCGCAATGCCGTGATTCTGGGGCCGGACCGGGCGCTCTACAGCCGGGAGGTCTGGGCGGAGGCGTTCAACTGGGTGTCCCTGGCCCCCATCGCCGCGCCCCTGCGGGTGACGGGAAAGACGCGGTACAGCCAGGGCGAGGCGGCGGCGACCCTCTATCCGCCGGATTCCCGTGGGATGGTCCGGGCGGTCTTTGACGAGCCCCAGCGGGCCGTTACCCCCGGGCAGTCGATCGTGCTCTACCTGGGGGAGGCTGTGGTGGGCGGCGGGATCATTGCGGAGGCCGCGTCTGCCGCGCCGCCGCCGATAGGCTAGACCGGACCGGGAGAAGCTCCCGGTCCGGTCCTCTATATCTATATCGCAAGCTCCAGCAGCACCGGGCAGTGGTCGCTGCCCATGACCTGGGAGAGAATTTCCGCCTTTTTCACCCGATCCGCCAATCTCTGGGACACGATGAAGTAATCAATCCGCCATCCGGCGTTGTTCTCCCGGGCGTGGAACCGGTAGCTCCACCAGCTGTAGGCCCCGGCTTCCTCCGGGTGCAACAGCCGGAAGGTATCCGTGAACCCGCTCTCCAGCAGCGCGGTCATCTTCCCCCGCTCCTGGTCGGAGAACCCGGCGTTCCCCCGGTTGGGGCCCGGATTCTTCAGATCGATCTCCTGGTGGGCCACGTTCAGATCCCCGCACAGCACCACCGGCTTCTCCCTGTCCAGCGCCTGGAGATACGCCCGGAAATCGTCCTCCCAGACCATCCGGTAGTCAATGCGCTTGAGCCCGTCCTGGGCGTTGGGGGTGTAGCAGCACACCAGATAGAACCCGGGATATTCCGCCGTGATGACCCGCCCCTCATGGCGGTGGATGTCCTCCCCGAAGCCGTATGCCACAGAAAGCGGCTCCGCCTTCGAGAACACCGCCGTGCCGGAGTAGCCCTTCTTCTCGGCGTAGTTCCAGTAGGTCCGGTACCCCGGCAGCTCCCCCGCCAGGTCCACCTGCCCCGCCTGGAGCTTCGTCTCCTGGAGGCAGAGCACGTCCGCCTCCGCCTCCCGACAGAAGTCCAGAAACCCCTTCTTCATACAGGCCCGCCGGCCGGTCACCTTCCAGGAAATCAGCCTCACGCCTCCGCGCTCCCCTCTGCCGGATCCCCGTCCGCGTCCTCAGCCGCTTCCTCCTCCGCCGGCAGCTCGCCATCCCGCCGCTGGAGGGCCAGGAAGCTCAGCAGAATCAGGGCGCAGCCGCCGTAGACCAGGGGCTTCCCCGGCCGCACCCGGGCCACCGGGTAGAACGGGCCGATCCCGTCGGCGATGGCGCCGATGCACACCGCCGACGCCAGCTCCGCCACGGGGGTGAACCACCGGGGGCTGGCCTCCCCCTGGACGCACCCGGCCAGGGCGGAAAAGGCGTAGGCCGTCAGCGCCGAGGCCAGCACCGGGATATAGAACCGGGCCAGCACCGGGTTGTCCGCCTCGGGCAGATACTCCGAGAGCACCAGAAACACCCCGAAGAACATGGCCGGCAGCAGGGGCAGGACGCCCTGCTCCGCCCGGCGTCCCGCCTGCCGGGTGAAGAGCACGGCGCCCGCCCCGGCGGCTATCACCAGCACCCCCGCCGCCGACTGGGCCATGTACACGCCGCCCCGGATGGGCACGAGGTTGCTGACCACCAGCAGCGC
>JAIEIQ010000148.1 GCA_029065305.1 Oscillospiraceae bacterium | reverse complement strand
GTTGTTGTAGTGGGTGGACACCAGGGGCCGCAGGGGCGCGTACATCCGGCAGCGGATGCCCAGCTCCTCCAGCTTCTGGGGGTACTGGTAGGGCAGCTTTCCCACCACGCAGGTGCCGTCGTAGAGCACCCGGACCTCCACCCCCGCCCTGGCCTTCCGCTCCAGCACGCTGAGGATGCGGCCCCACATGTAGCCCTCCTGGATAATGAAGTACTCCAGGAAAATAAACCGCTCCGCCCGCTCCAGCTCCGCCAGAATGGCGGCGAAGGCCTTTTCCCCGCTGGGGCAGTAGCTGACGCCGGAGCGCTGGTACACCGGCTGGTTCCCAGCCTGGGCCACATAGGCGCACAGCCCCGCCGCCCCCGGATCGACAGCCCGCAGCGCCTCCAGTGCGGCGGGGTCGCCGGGGGTCAGCTTCGCCGTCCGGCCGCCCACCTCCGCCAGCCGGGCCCGGGCCAGCCGGTGGCCCAGCTCCAGCTCCACGTAGGCGTAAAAGGGCGCACCGAACACCGGCAGGAGGGTGATGAGCAGGATCCAGGTGATCTTGGCCTCCGGGCTCCCGGGCCGGTTGATGACCACCAGGGCCGCGATGAGCGCCGCCGCCAGGGAGCCGCCGTAGACGTACTTCTCCCCCAGCCAGGCGAAGCCCGCCAGCAGCAGCGCCACCTGGGCCAGCAGCAGGACGATGATCACCGCCGTCCGTCCAAACACCAGGCGCAGCAGTCCCCGCCTGCCCTTGTTGAGCAGCAGGACGGCGCCCTCCTCCAGCTGGGCCTTTTTTTCTGTCGCCATAGACCGGTCCTTTCTTCCGCCTTTCCTCCGTTTATTATGTGCGCTTTCAGGAGCAATTCTAAGGGTGTCCGGCAAATTTCGGGGATACAATCCCCCTCCCCCTCGGGCTAGATGAGCCGGAACAGCCTCCGGCTGTTTGCCGCCGCGATGTCCACGATCTCCTGGGGGGACGCATCCCCTCTTACCCGGCTGATCCCCTCCGCCGCCCAAGCGATCATCGACGGATCGGCCTTCTGTCCCGCCAGGCAGGCCGGGGGCAGGAAGGGTGCGTCCGTCTCCAGCAGGAGCTGGGCCAGGGGCATGTCTCGGACAAATGCCCGGATGTTCCGCCCGTCGTCCTCGTAGGTGATCTGCGGGCCGATGCCCAGGTGGAGGCCCAGCTCCAGGAACTTTTCCGCGTACCGGGGCGGGGAGGCGATCCGGTGGATTGTCCCCGCCGGACGGTACTCCCGGAGAATCGAGAGCAGATCCTCGTCCGCGTCCCGGTCGTGGAGCACCACCGGCAGACTCAGCTCCGCAGCCAGCTCCAGCTGGGCGCAGAGAAACGCCCGCTGGCGCTTTTTATCGTGGCTGGGGGAGAAGCCGTAGTCCAGCCCGATCTCCCCTACGGCCACCACCCGCTCCCGGCCCGCCAAGGCCCGGATGGACGCCAGCCAGTCCGCCGGGGCGGCGTCTACCTCGTTGGGGTAGACCCCCACCGAGGCATACACCAGCCCAAACCGTTCTGCCAGCGCCGCGGACCGCTCGCTGGAGGCCACGTCGGACCCGGAGGTGATGATCGCGGCCACGCCCTTCCCCCGCAGCTCCTCCAGCACCCGGTCAATCCGGGGCAGAAACCAGGGGTCATCCAGGTGGGCGTGGGTGTCGATGATGCCGGTCATCTCTTCAGCCGGCTGGCGAGCAGCGCCGCCGCATACTCCGCCGCCAGGGGCAGCGCGTCCTCATCCAGCTGGTAGAGGGGGTTGTGGTGGGGGGCGGTGATGCCCTTCTCCGGACTGGCGGCGCCTACCTCCACAAAGAAGCCGGGGCACTTTTCCAGGAAGTGACAGAAATCTTCCCCGGGCATCTGGGGGCCGATGGGCACCACCGCCTGGGGCCCGAAGGTCTCCCGGATGACGGCGGCGGCGGCCTCCGTCAGCGCCGGGTCGTTGACCACGAAGCCGTAGCCGTAGCTGTAGGCGAAGTCGATATCGCCCCCCTGGGCCTGGGCGATGCCCCGGGCGATCTCCTCGATCCAGCGCTCGACGTTCTCCCGGACCGTCTGGTCGAAGGTGCGCACGGAGCCGGTGAGCTGGATGGTGTGGGGAATGATGTTGTAGGCGGAGCCCCCCGACACCTGACAGATGGACAGCACCGCCACCTCGCAGGGGTTCAGCTTACGGGAGATAATTCCCTGGAGGGCAAGGACAATCTGGGCCCCGATGACCACCGGGTCCACACACTCCTGGGGGATGGCGGAGTGGCCCCCCTTGCCCTTTACCGTGATGTCAAAGCGGTCCGTGGCGGAGGTCAGCACCCCGGAGCGGACGCCGAAGGACCCGGTGGGCATACTGGAGGTGAAGTGGAGGCCGTAGACCTCCTCCACCCCGTCCACCGCGCCGGCCGCGACCAACTGGGCGGCGCCTCCGGGGGGGACCTCCTCGGCGTGCTGGAAGAGAAAGCGGACTTCGCCCCGGAGCTCGTCCCGCATCCCCGCCAGAAGCCGGGCGGCGCTGAGGAGGACGGCGGCGTGGCCGTCGTGGCCGCAGGCATGCATGGCGCCAGGGTTCTGGGAGGCGTAGGGCAGACCGGTGGCCTCGGTCATGGCCAGGGCGTCGATATCCGCCCGGAAGGCCACGACGGGCCCGGGCCGTCCCGTGGACAGGGTAGCAACAGCGCCGGTGGCCGTGGGCCGGGAGACGGTCAGGCCGTCGATCTTCTCCAGCTGGGCGCAGAGCCACGCCGTAGTCTCCTTCTCCTGGAAGGAGATCTCCGCGTGGCTGTGGAGCCAGCGGCGGTCGGCAACCAGCGTCTGCGCGGCGTCCTGGACCTTCTTGTGCAGCAGTTCGTTCATTCGTTTTTCCTCCATCAGGTCTGTGGTGGTTGGTTCTGTTTTATTTATAACAGAGACGGGCCGGTTTTGCAAGAGGGACAGAAAAGACGGGTACAAAACAGAGGCCGGCTCGTTCCCGGAGCCGGCCTCTGCTGGGAGGAAAGCTGCGGAAAAGTACGCTTTCTTGCGGAGACACCTACATCTTCGACGCCAAGCTCTCCTGAAATCTTATCAAGAAAGGGGGACCTGCCTGCGGGCAGGTCCCCTCAGCCTGTCGAAAAGGGGCCTGTCTGTCTTCATTACCAGACAGGCCACAAAGTTAATGAGGGATAAAATGTA
>JAIEIQ010000147.1 GCA_029065305.1 Oscillospiraceae bacterium | reverse complement strand
TAGCAGATGCCCAGCACCGGCGCGCCCAACTCAAAAATGGCGGGGTCCACGCGGGGGGCGTCCTCCAGATAGACGGAATTGGGGCCCCCGGTGAAGATGAAGCCGATGGGCGCCATCCTCTTCAGCTCCTCCAGAGGCGTTGTGTATGGCTTGACCTCGCAGTAAACGCCGCACTCACGCACGCGCCGGGCGATGAGCTGGTTGTACTGCCCGCCGAAGTCCAGGACGATGACCATTTCATGTTTCATATTCCGCACTCCTCCAGTAAGATGTCGTTTACATGTCATCCCGGAAAACAATGTGTCCCGGCTCGGCGCTCTCGATGACCGCCAGGGCGTGGTAGTTGACGCCCATGTTCCGCAGGCGGTCGCCGCCGCCCTGGAAGCCCTTCTCAATGGCGATGCCCACGCCCACCAGCGCCGCCCCGGCCTGGCTGACCAGATCGCACAGCCCGCGCACCGCCTCGCCATTGGCCATGAAGTCGTCGATGATCAGCACCCGGTCACCGGCGGTCAGCCACTCCTTGCTGAGAATCTGGGTAATTCTTTTCTTATATGTGTAGGAGTAGATCTCGCTCTGGTAGAGGCCGCCCTCAATGTTATCGCTCTTGGCCTTTTTGGCGAAGACCATGGGCACGTTGTACCGCTGGGCGCAGATAGCGGCCAGGGCGATGCCGCTGGCCTCGGCGGTGAGGACCATGGTGATGTCCCGGGTATCAAAATGGCGCTCGAATTCCTTGGCGATCTCCTCCATCAGACGGATATCCACACGGTGATTCAAAAATCCATCTACCTTGATGATATTGCCGGGCAGGACCTTGCCCTCCTTCTGAATACGGTCTTTCAGCAGCTGCATATCGCGCACACATCCTTTCCCAAAATAACGGAATATACCTACCCCTATTATGCCAAGAATCGACGCCGCTTGCAACCATGATTTTGACCAAAATTGCCGTCCGTCCCCAAAAATCCTTGCGCAGCGGGGGAAATTACCGATACGGCCCTGCGCGGGCGAGCTGGGCGGAGGTCCTCAGCCCCGGACCTCCGCCTCCCAATACCCCCAGATACTCATTCCGGCCACGGACGCCAGGGCGGCGGCGCCCGCCAGAGCCCACTGCCCCGGCGTCAGGGCCCCGTCTATCCCCAGAATAACGGCCCCGAGCCGGGCCAGCAGGGTCATCCGCCCGCTTGCGGCCCCACGCACCGCCTGGCCCACGATCGCGGGCGTGAGGCAGAGGGCGATCCAAATCACAGCGGCCGCCTTGGTGCCGAAGCGGACCTGTAGGGCGCCTATGGCCAGATCCAGCACGCAGATGGTTGGAATCACAGCCAGAGGCACCGGCCAGGCGAAAAATTTGTCCATAGACATCTGGCAGGCGTACCCGGGGTACAGCGCCCCGTACAGGGCCAGCTCCATTTGATAGAATATCCAGCTCACCAGATAGCCCATAGCGGCCACAGCCGCCGTGTTCAGGGTATCCCACAGCAGGAAGCTCCGCCGGGGCTGTCCCATCATCACCGCCAGCCGGAACCGGACGGCAGAGGTGCCGCCCCGGGCCACGATGCCGGCGGCGATGCCGATAGCCGCCATCAGAGAGCCCATGCAGGCGTAGTCCATGTCCTTGTTGAGAAAGGTGTTGATTCCCAGCACCATTGCCACGCCGAAGGCGAAGAAGCCCGTCTGATAGGCCAGCATAATCAGCGGCCCCTTCCGGTTGATTTGGACGGTATTCCAGAATTTCATCTTGCGTTTCCCCCTTACAATTTTACTTCCCGACGCCGCAGGAGCACCCACTGGAACAGCACGTCCGCCGCCAGGGTTCCCAGCGCGATGAGGACCAGCCACCAGGGTGTTTTTACCAGATATCCCGCCAGCTTCACCACTTCCGCGGCGCTGAAGCCGCCGTTTAAGGCCGTTGCGCTGGTTATTCCGATCAGGCCCCCCGCCCCGCCGCACAGGAGAACGATAATAAGCGTTCCCAACCATTTCCAGCGGACGAAGAGGGTGCCCATTATGCTCCCCATGG
>JAIEIQ010000146.1 GCA_029065305.1 Oscillospiraceae bacterium | reverse complement strand
CCCAGGATCATCACCCGGATCATCCGCCCCGCCTGCCCCTTTTCCGCGTAGGACGCCAGCTTGTCCGCGAGCAGCTCCCGGACAGCGGTCGGGAATTTACCCGTCCCCTGCCCCGCCTTGGCGTTGACCTCCAGCACCGCGAAGCCGCGGCCCCGGAAATAGGACGCCCAGCGCCTGGTGGCTGCGGGGTCCGCCAGATCGGTCCGGTTGAGGACAATGAGCCGAGGCTTGTCCGCTGTCAGCTCCTCCACATCCGGGTTCCGGCTGGACAGGGGAATCCGGGCGTCCAGGATCTCGCACACCGCGTCCATGTGCTTCATCTGGTCAGCGATCATCCGCCGGGTCTTGGTCATGTGGCCGGGATACCACTGAATTTTCATGCCTTTTTCATCCATGGAAAGGGCTCCCTCTTCTGTCATCCGCGCCTCAGCGCACCGGTCCAACACGGCCCCACTCCCTGGCCGCCAGCTCCGGCGTCTGGCCGGGGATCAGGAGAAACACGGCCTTACCCTGGAGGTAGCCCACGTTGACAGGGCCCAGGGTGTCACTGCGGCTGTCGGTGCTGTGGTTGCGGTTGTCGCCCATGAGAAACACCTCGTCCTCCGCCAGGGTGACGGGGAACTGGATGCCCTCCGGCTTATAGGTGGGCTCCTTGACGTAGGGCTCGTCCAAGGCCTGTCCGTCTACGTAGACCACGCCGGCGGCGAAGTCGATGTCCACGGTCTGTCCCCCTACGGCTACGATCCGTTTGACAATCGTCTCGCTCAGCTCCGCGTTGTAGTTCCGGGCCACCACCACGTCCCCGCTCTCGTACCCGCCGCACAGCAGGGAGTTGATGACCAGCAGGCGGTCGCCGGTATAGAGGGTGTCCTGCATGGAGGGGCCGTTGACGCCGATAAGGCGGAAAAAGAAGGTGAAGAGAATCACCACGCCCACCACCGCCGTAACCAGGGCCTGTCCCCAGCTGTAGAGGGCGTCCTCCATGGTTTCCGGCTTTTTTTCCTCTGTGCTCTCCGCCTCCGGCGTCTGCTCCAGGTCCTTTTTTTCTTCCGCCATAGCGCAATTCTCCTTAACCATAGTTTTCTAAGGATACAGCATACCACAACTTCCCCCAAATTACAACCGACAACTTGACGATACCGCCCATCAGACCGGCATTTTCCTTTGACAACATAAAAATCCGCCAATTCAACCATGAATCGGCGGATTTTTGCTGTATGGACAAACAAGCGCTCTGCTATGGGCTTTTCCTAGAACTTCTCAAACTGCTCCAGATCCAGCACAAACACCACCGCGCCGCCGGCACGGACCTGCACCGGCACCAGCGGGACAGACGGACAGGCCGTACCGGTCGCCATGGTCGCGTAGGACAGCTGCTGCCGGTTGCCCGCGCAGCGCTTGAGGATAGCCAGCACCGTCTGCAGCTTGCTCTCCTCCACACCGATCATGATCGTCACGCTCTTTTTCTTCAGAAAGCCGCCGGTAGAGCTGAGAATTGTGGCGGAAAAGCCATCCCGGTTCAACTCGTCCACCGTGTCAGCATAGTCATCCCCCTGGAGGACCGCCAGGACCATCTTCATGGCACCCGTCCTCTTCTCCGTCTCCTCGCGCATGCCGTTCACCTCATTTCATTTCTTTCCAGGGGCCTCCCTGGTGATTTGATTATACTATATTTTTCTCCATTTGGCAATGGGAAATCTGTAGAGAGGTCTACTTCAGCACCAATATTCATCTTGCTTCACATTTCCAACGGTACGGATTTCACCCCGCCCAGCTCCCGGAGCTCCCCGGCTGACAGCAGGCCGACCACGCCGCCCTCGCCGTCAAACCCGGGCTGGAGGTCCACCTGCCCCGCCCGCAGCCGCCTCAGACCCTCAGCTACGCAGGGCCCGGCGGTCCGCCGGACCTCCTCCAGATCCCAGTCCTGTAAAACCGCCAGCTCCGGCCCCAGCTCCCGCAGCATCCGCTCATACAGCGCACCGCTCCGCTTGCCGGCGGCGGAGATGCCCAGGGACGCGGCGATGACCTCCCGCAGGGGCGTCAGGCACCGGTAGGGCTTCGCGCCCTCCGGGACCTCCCCCGCCGGACGCGCCGCCAGCTCCTCCACCCGGTGCTCCACCCCTATGGTCAGCTTCCTTCCGCACACCGGACACACGCCCCCCAGGGCTACTGTCTCCGCCGGGGTGAGCCGGACGCCGCACTTCCGGTGGCCGTCTAAGTGGTACTTCCCCTCCTCCGGGAAAAACTCCACCGTTCCGGCGAAGCCCTCCCCGGTCCGGAGCGCCCGGACCAGCGAGGGATAGTCCCGCTCCGTCTCCAGAAGATTGGCCTCCCGGCCCAGCTTGGCCGGGGAGTGGGCGTCGGAGTTGGAGATCAGCGTCAGCCCGTCCAGCGCCGGAACCCGCCAGTTCATGGCCGGGTCCGAGGAGAGGCCCGTCTCTGCCGCATGGATATGCCCCGCCAGATCCCCGAAGCAGTCCGCCGGGCTCTCAAAGCCCGTAAACGCCCCCATCATGGAGTAGTGGGGCGTCCAGATGTGGGCGGGGAC
>JAIEIQ010000145.1 GCA_029065305.1 Oscillospiraceae bacterium | reverse complement strand
CGTCTGAGGGGCGCTGGGGCCCGGTGGGCCCGCCTCAGCGCCTGTCACATGCGCCCCGGCGGAAAATAATGCCCTCCCCTCCGGGGAGGAGTACGGATGTGAGTGGAAGCTATGAATATTACGTATATTATTGGTGTTGTCGGCGCTGTCGTCATCATGCTGATCGGTATGATGTTCGGCGGCAAGGGCGGTCTGCTGACGCCTACCCAGGTCGCAAACTTCTGGGACCCGGCCAGCGTGTTCATTACCATCGGCTGTACGCTGCTGATCATTGTCGCGTCCTTCCCGCCCAGCGCGCTGAAGGATATCCCCAAGCACTTCAAGGTGCTGCTCAATACCAAGGGCAACGACCCGCTGGCCATCATTGACGAGCTGGTGGAGCTGGCCCAGGTGGCCCGGAAGAACGGCCTGCTGGCCCTGGAGGAAAAGGGCAACCAGCAGGAGAACCCCTTCTTCAAGCAGTGCATCATGCTCATCGTGGACAACAACGACGCCGACCAGGTGAAGGAAATCATGATGAACGACATCGAGCAGGCCAGCGACCGCCACGACTTCGGCGCGGGCATGTACGAGCGGGGCAGCTCCGTGGCTCCGGCGTTCGGCATGGTGGGTACTCTGGTTGGTCTGATCAACATGCTCAAGGCCATGGACGTGTCCAGCGGCGGCGGCGATCTGGGCCCCGCCATGGCGACGGCCCTGGTTACGACGCTCTACGGCTGTATTCTGGCCCATATGATCTTCGGGCCCATCGCCGCCCAGCTGCGCCAGCGGGACGCGGAGGAGGTCCTCTGCAAGCTCATCATCGTGGAGGGCATCATGTCCATCCAGGCCGGCGCGAACCCCAAGTTCCTGCGGGAGAAGCTGCTGACCTTCGTGGCCCAGCGCCAGCGGACCGAGAGCAGCGCCAAGGGCGGCGAGTAAGGAGCGGAGGCATGAGCTTTCTAAGTGTTGGAAAGGAGGCGCGCCATGGCGCTTAAAAAGAAATCTGGCGGCGAGGGCGGCGCCAACTGGATGGACACCTACGGCGACATGGTGACGCTGCTGCTGTGCTTTTTCGTTCTGCTCTACTCCATGTCCACCATCGACCAGGATAAGTGGATGATCATCGTCCAGAGCTTCAACCGGGAGGCGGAGGTCAGCACCGACGAGGACCCCAGAGGACCGCAGGGCAAGGGTGAGGACCAGCTGGGCGACGGCATGCCCTCCACCACGGAGGTGGAATCGGCCATGGAGGAGCTCTTTGAGTTCCTGGAGCTCACCGCCGCGGGCCAGGCCAGCGACGCCATCAGCGTCAGCCAGGGGGACGGCTACGTGTATGTGGCCTTCAACAACTCCGTCTTCTTCGACGGGGACAAGTGGGACCTGCGACCGGAGGGACAGGCGATTCTCAACGAGATCCTGCCGGCCCTGGACGCCGCCGCGCCCTACGTGGACGAGATACGGGTCTCCGGGCACACGGCCCGGGCCCAGGGAACCTATAACGTGGAGTGGGACTTCCGTCTCTCCTCCATGCGGGCGGTGGAGGTGGTGTCCTACCTGCTGGGGAACAGCAACGAGCTGGACCCCGCCCGGATTCAGCCCATGGGCTACGGCCAGTGGAGGCCGGTGGCCGGCAACGAGGCGGAGAGCGACCGGAGCAAAAACCGCCGTGTGGAAATGATGATCACGGGCAAGGATATCGAGGACAAGATGGGCGACAGCATCACCCAGTACTATACCAGCACCGACCAATCTCAGCCCGGCGTATCGTGACGCGGGGAAGCGCCCTAGGGCCCAGGGCGGCGCGGGAGAGTTCGCGTAAGAATCCAGAGCCCGGAATGAGGAGAGCATATGGCGGAAGTCTTATCACAAAGTCAGATAGATGCCCTGCTTAACGCGGCCCGCAGCGGGGAGATGAACCTGGACGCCCCGGCCCAGGAGCAGCCGGAAAAGAAGTACCGCAAGTACGACTTCTACAGTCCCAGAAAATTTACCAAGGACCGCATCAAGATTCTCAACAGCATATTCGAGAGCTACGCCAGGGTAATCAACTCCCGGCTCAACGCCCTGCTCCACGCCACCTGCGAGATCGAGGTGGAGAGCGTGGAGGAGCAGCGCTACCACGAGTTCTCCAATGCCCTGCGGGAGAGCGACGTGCTTGCCCTGGCCAAGATCGACCGGGAGGACCTCCAGGAGGAGAACCCCGTTCTGGTCCACATGGCCATGCCGGTCATGCTGACCATGATGGACCGGATGATGGGCGGCGAGGGGGAGCCGGACCCGGATCTCCCCGTGGAGTATGTGCTCACGGATCTGGAGCTGGACATGTACGCGGATATTATGGCGGACCTGCTCAGCGTGCTGGGCGGGAGCTGGGAGAACTACATCCCCCTCAAGTTCGAGTATGTGCGCACGGAGGTCAACCCCACCCTGGTACAGCTCATCGGCTTTGACGAGACGGTGATTCTGGTGGGCCTGGATATCCGTTTTCCGGACAGCAGCAGCGGGCGGATGAGCCTGTGCCTGCCGGGCGAGATGCTCACCAACATCTTCGCGGAGGTGGGCAAGAGCACCACCCGCCGCACCACCGGCGAGGATAAGTCGGAGGAGATCTTCGACTCCCTGCGGGAGAGCGATTTGGAGATTGTGGCGGAGCTGGCCAGAACACACCTGCTGCTCAGCGACATCTACCACCTGAATGTGGGAGACGTGGTGGACATTAAGCGGCCCAAGGACGCGCCGGTCTACCTCAACATCGGCGGACGCCGGTGGTTCGACGGGCGGATGGGCGTCCATAAACATCAGATGGCCGTGAAAATCGGTGAGACATACATCAAGGTATAAAGGAGCGTATCTGGATGGGAGAGAATATTTTCAGCCCGATGGTGATCGACGCCATCGGAGAGATCATGAACATCAGCCTCGGCTCCTCCGCGACGGCGGTCTCCAATATGCTCGATCACCGGGTGGACATCACCACGCCCACCGTTAAGGTCGTCAACGCGGAGGACTTCGTCTTAGGGGAGATCGAGCCCGCGGTGGGCGTGGAGATCAAGTATGTCTGCGGCCTGGAGGGCAGCAACATCATGATGCTCAAGCGCAGCGACGTGAAGGCCATCGTGGATATCCTGCTGGGCACGGAGACCGCCGACGAGGACTTTCAGCTGGACGAGCTGAGCGTCAGCGTCGTCTGCGAGGTCATGAACCAGATGATGGGCGCGGCCGCCACGGCCATGTCCGACTTCCTGGGGCGGATGGTGAACATCTCCACCCCCGAGTCCTTCGAGATGGACGATCTGGAGAAGGTCAAGCAGGAGCATTTCCCTGTACAGACGGGCCCGGTGGTGGTGGTCAGCTTCAAGCTGAACATCGAGGGCATCGTCGAGAGCGAATTCATGAACGTGATGAGCGTGGACCTGGTGAAGGAGCTGGTGGCGGGCTTCGGCCTGGACCTGGACGGCGAGGCTGTGGAGTCCGCACCCGCGCCGGCCCCCGCGGCCCCGGCTCCCGCTCCCGCGCCTGCGCCGGCC
>JAIEIQ010000144.1 GCA_029065305.1 Oscillospiraceae bacterium | reverse complement strand
ACACATACGAGATGTTCCAGGGCACACCCGCCCGGGTCCTGCGGGACGGGGACCAAATCGACCTGGGCGGCAGAACCCTGGAGGTCCTCCACACCCCCGGCCATTCCCCGGGACATATGTGCTTTTTCGAGCGCAAGACCGGCTTTCTCTTCACCGGGGATCTGGTCTACAAGGACGAGCTCTTCGCCTACTACCCCTCCACGGACCCGGAGGCGTATCTCGCCTCCATGGAGCGGGCGGCGTCTCTGCCGGTGCGGCGGGTGTTCCCCGCCCACCACAGCCTGGACACCCAGCCGGAGCTGCTGGTCCGCGTCCGGGACGCCTTCCGCCAGCTCCAGGCGGAGGGGAAGCTCCACCACGGCGGCGGACGGTTTCATTTCGGGGATTTTGGCATCTGGGTGTAGACGCGCGGGACACTCCCCGGGGGTGGGTTTTTGTTGCGCTTTGTCAAAATTTGTGCTATACTGCCAGCAGGAAAGAATTATCTTTCAGCGCTGCCAGTAACGGTGGACGGTCAGCCTCTCCAGTCCGGAGGGGACTTCTTGCCCCCTCCAGCCGAAAGGAGGGGGTGCCCATGAGTACATCCGAAGTGTTACAGCTTTGTTTGGTCATCATCGGCATATGCGGCCTGTTCATTCAGGCATATAGCAGCAAAAAGAAGTAACCGCCCCAGCTCCCCAGCTTCAGCGGTTACTTCAATCGCGATATAGGGGGCTAACCGTCTACCGGCAGCGCCCTTTCTATATCCAGTATAATCGCCCAATTTGAAATTGTCAAGCCCCCGCCCTCTTGATTTCCGCATTCTCCTGGTATATACTGTAGCAATTCCCCACAAAAAGGAGACACATGCCCATGCGTAAATTCAAAATGAAGCTCTGGCAGAAGCTGGCGCTGACAGCCGGAGGCGTAGTCCTCCTTCTGGCCGCAGCGCTGCTTCTCATTGCCAACTACTTTGTCAATTTCGCCCTGGTGCGCTCGGACGCCGGTAAGGATGTCGCCCCGGCCTCCACCGTCGCCGCCGAGGACCAGGCGGAGATCGACCGCAACTGGGAGGACATCACCGCCCAGCGGGAGCGGTGGCTGAACCAGTCCCGCCGGGAGGACGCGGCCATCACCTCCGCCGACGGCCTGGAGCTCCGGGGGGAGGCGTTCTACGCCCCGGAGGACACCCACCGCTGGCTGCTGGCCATCCACGGCTACAACAGCAATAAGGAGAGTATGCGGCATATCGCCAGCGCCTACGGCCTGGCCGGCTGGAACGTGCTCACCCCGGATATGCGCGCCCACGGGGAGAGCGAGGGGACCTACATCGGCATGGGCTGGCTGGACCGCCGGGACGTACTTCTCTGGATCGACTATCTCCTCTCCCTGGACCCGGAGGCGGAGATCGTTCTCCACGGCGTGTCCATGGGCGGGGCCACGGTAATGATGACGGCGGGGGAGGACCTGCCGGAGAACGTGAAGGGCATTGTGGAGGACTGCGGCTACACCACGGTCTGGGATATCTTTGAGGACGAGCTTGCCGTCCTCTACCACCTGCCCAGCTTCCCCATCCTGACCGTCACCGAGCAGGTGGCCCGCCTCCGGGCGGGCTACGGCTTCCGGGAGGCCTCCGCCCTGGAGCAGGTGAAGAAGGCCCGGGTCCCCATTCTCTTCATCCACGGCTCCGAGGACAACTTCGTCCACACGGAGATGGTCTATCCCCTCTACGAGGCCTGCCCCACGGCCAAGGAGCTGCTGGTGGTGGAGGGGGCCGGTCACGGCCAGGCCTACAGCATGGACCCTGCGCTCTATATGGACACAGTCTTTACCTTCCTGGACGGGAACTGCCTCCCGTCCTGACCGGAAAAGGAGGCCCTTATGCCCCATATTCAACAGCTTGCCCCCCACGTGGCGGACCTCATCGCCGCCGGAGAGGTGGTGGAGCGCCCCGCCAGCGTGGTCAAGGAGCTGGTGGAGAACGCCATCGACGCCGGGGCCTCCACCGTGGTTGTGGAGCTCCGAAGCGGCGGCATGGCCCTCATCCGGGTCACGGACGACGGCTGCGGCATCGCCCCCGCCGAGCTGCCCACCGCCTTCCTCCGCCACGCCACCAGCAAGCTGCGCCAGGCCGCAGACCTCGCCGCCATCGGCACCCTGGGCTTTCGGGGGGAGGCCCTGGCGGCGATCTCCGCCGTCAGCCGCCTGGACGCCTTTTCCCGGCAGCGGGGGGCGGAG
>JAIEIQ010000143.1 GCA_029065305.1 Oscillospiraceae bacterium | reverse complement strand
AGATTGCGGCCATCAAGGCCGCCGCCACCTCCATCGACCCCAACGCGTTTATCATTGTCTGCGAGGCCCACGAGGTCTTGGGGGAGGGGTTCGGGGAGTACACCCCGGACAGTCTGTAGGGTCCGCCGCCCCGGCGGGCCGCGTGTACCGCGATGAAAGGAGCTGTCACTATGGCATTTGAGGAACTGCGCGCGAAACTGGAGAAAAACGGCTTCACCGTCCAGGTTTTCTCCACCGGGGAGGAGGCCTCCGCCTACCTCAACCGGGAGATCGACGGGAAAACCGTGGGCATGGGCGGGTCCATGACCATCGCCCAGCTGGGGCTGAAGGAGTCCCTGAGCGCCCACAACACGGTCTTTTCCCACGGCTTTACCCCCTGCGACCCCAAGGAGGTCCAGGCCCTGGCCGCCAATGCGGAGGTCTACCTCCTCTCCGCCAACGGCATCGCCGCCGGCACGGGGGAGATTCTCAACATCGACGGCACCGGCAACCGGGTGGCCTCCTCCCTCTTCGGCCACAGGAAGGTCTACTTCCTGGCCGGGAAAAACAAGATCTCCCCGGACTTCCACACCGCCCTCCAGCGGGTGCGCAATGTGGTGGCCCCCAAAAACGCCCAGCGCCTGGGCCGCAAGACCCCCTGCGCCGTCAAGGGCGACCGGTGCTACGACTGCGACAGCCCCGAGCGCATCTGCCGGGGGCTGGTGGTCCACTACCGGAGGATGTCCAGCATGGACATGGAGGTCATCCTCATCGACCAGGAGCTGGGC
Source organism: Oscillospiraceae bacterium (assembly GCA_029065305.1). GTDB lineage: Bacteria > Bacillota > Clostridia > Oscillospirales > Oscillospiraceae > Pelethomonas. Next base: position 2,480 of record JAIEIQ010000143.1, on the reverse strand, counting down.
TATTGAGCCGGAGGAGCGGGGGACTGCTGCCGCTGGCTTTGTGCCTGTGCCTCTGCCTGAGCGGCTGCGCGGCCATGCTGGAGCGGTCCTACTCCTTCTCCGAGCTCTACGTCAACCGCTACTGGGACACCGGCGCGGGGGACACCCTCCGGGCCGGGACCTATCAGGACCTGGTCAACTCCCTGCTGATGCTGGTGGAGCAGAGGGCGGAGGAGGGGGTGGTCCGCTACTCCGCCCGCACCCGCTCCTACAACGAGGTCTACAGCGCCGTGGCGGAGGTCCGGCAGAAGACCGCCCTGGGGTCCTATCTGCTCCGGAGCATGCTCTTCCGGTACGACGCCGGGGAGGATGACTGCACCATCACCGTTCAAATCGCCTACCGGGAGGACGCGGAGGACGTGGAGAGCCTGATGCTCCTCTCCGACAGCCAGTCCCTGGTGGATCTGCTGCGCCTGCACCTGCGGGAGGAGCACCAGCGGCTCACCGCCCAGTTCGTCTACGAGACGGAGCGGCGGGAGGATGTGCTGGCCGCCGTCCAGGGGCTGTGGACGGAGATGTGCCTGGAGGAGCAGGCGAAGGAGGAGGAGCCCCCGCCGGAGGATGTGACTGCCCCGCCGGAGGGGGCCGATCCGCTGCTGGAGACAGAGCCGGACGTGGAGGCGGACCCGCCGGAAGAGCCGCCGGAGGAGCCCCCGCCGGATCCGGAGCCGCCCGCCGCCGGGGAGGAGGAGCCCCAGACGGAGGAGATCCCTCCGGCGGAGGGGGAGGAGCCGGCGGCGCCCGCCGCCGGGGAGCTTGAGATCCCCCCCTGTCCCTGGGAGGTCCGCTTCTACCCGGACACGGAGTACGCCGGGATTGTGGAGATCTGGCTCCACGAGGCCGGGAGCCTTGACAACGCCCCCGCCGAAGATTACAATGAGGGGCAGGCAGACTCATAAATTTTCATATATTGGAGAAAAACGCTATGGCAAAGGATCAGAGACAGGTGGACGCCATCACCGCCCGGGACGTGGATTTCGCCCAGTGGTTCACCGACGTATGCAAAAAGGCGGAGCTCATCGACTACTCCAGCGTGAAGGGCATGTTCATCTACCGGCCCTATGGCTACGCCATCTGGGAGAACATGCAGAAGGAGCTGGACCGCCAGTTCAAGGCCACCGGCCATGAGAACGTGGCCATGCCCATGCTCATCCCCGAGAGCCTGCTCCAGAAGGAGAAGGACCACGTGGAGGGCTTCGCCCCCGAGTGCGCCTGGGTCACCTACGGTGGCAGCGAGAAGCTGGAGGAGCGCTACTGCATCCGCCCCACCAGCGAGACCCTCTTCTGCGAGCACTACAAGAACATCATCCACTCCCACCGGGACCTGCCCAAGCTGTACAACCAGTGGTGCAGCGTCCTGCGCTGGGAGAAGACCAGCCGCCCCTTCCTGCGCCACCGGGAGTTTCTGTGGCAGGAGGGCCACACCATGCACGCCGCCGCCGAAGAGGCTGTGGAGGAGACGGTGCGGATGCTGAACATCTACGCCGATTTCTGTGAGAACTATCTGGCGATGCCCGTGACCCGGGGCCGCAAGACCGACAAGGAGAAGTTCTCCGGGGCCGAGGACACCTACTGCGTGGAGTGCATGATGCATGACGGGAAGGCCCTCCAGGCCGGCACCAGCCACTACTTCGGCGACGGCTTCTCCAAGGCCTTCGACATCACCTTCACCGGCGCGGACAACCAGCTCCACCACCCCCACCAGACCAGCTGGGGCGTGTCCACCCGGCTCATCGGCGGCATCATCATGACCCACGGCGACGACAACGGCCTGGTGCTGCCCCCCCGGGTGGCCCCTGTCCAGGCGGTGGTGCTGCCCATCGCCATGCACAAGGGCGGCGTGCTGGAGAAGGCCCGGGAGCTGAAGGCGCGGCTGGAGAAGGCGGGCCTGCGGGTGAAGCTGGACGACAGCGACAAGGCCCCCGGCTGGAAGTTCGCCGAGTACGAGATGCGGGGCGTGCCCCTCCGCGTGGAGATCGGGCCCAAGGATATGGAGAAGGAGCAGTGCTGCGTGGCCCGCCGGGACACCGGGGAGAAGCGCTTTATCCCCCTGGCGGAGCTGGAGAGCGCCGTGGCGGCGCTGCTGGACGAGATCCACAGCAATATGTTCGCCATGGCGAAGCGCAACCTGGAGGAGAACACCTTCGCAGCCGGAGCCTGGGAGGAGGTCAAGGCCCTGGTGGAGCGCAGGGGCGGCGGCTTTGTCCACACCAAATGGTGCGGCGCCCTGGAGTGCGAGCTGGCCATGAAGGAGAAGGCCGGCGTCACCAGCCGGTGTATGCCCCTGGACCAGAGCGGGACCGCCGGGAAGTGCCCCGTGTGCGGGAAGGAGTGCACCACCGATATTATCTGGGGGATCGCGTACTAATTTGACGAATCATCGGGCGGGGCGGAGGCCCCGCCCCGTTTTTATGGAAAATCACCGGTAAGGGCCCCGTTCC
>JAIEIQ010000142.1 GCA_029065305.1 Oscillospiraceae bacterium | reverse complement strand
GGCCGCACCGAGGGCAGCATGGACGCGGGGAACCTCCTCAAGCCCAAGCTGGCGAGAGGCGAGCTCCACTGCATCGGGGCCACCACCCTGGATGAGTACCGCAAGTATATCGAGAAGGACGCCGCCCTGGAGCGCCGGTTCCAGAAGGTGCTCATCGGCCAGCCCACGGTGGAGGACACGGTATCCATCCTCCGGGGCCTCAAGGAGCGGTTTGAGATCCACCACGGCGTGCGCATCACCGACAGCGCCCTGATCGCCTGCGCCACCCTCTCCGACCGGTATATCTCCGACCGGTTCCTGCCGGACAAGGCCATTGATCTGATGGACGAGGCCGCCAGCAAAATCCGCATGGAGATCGACAGCCTGCCCGCCGAGCTGGACGAGATCGAGCGGAAGATCATGCAGCTGGAGATCGAGAAGCAGGCCCTGGGCAAGGAGGAGGACAACGGGAGCAGAAACCGTCTGGCCCACATCGACGGGGAGCTGGCGGAGCTCAAGAGCAAAAACGACGCCATGCGGGCCCAGTGGGAGACGGAGAAGCAGTCCATCGCCGGGGTCAAGCGCGTCAAGCAGGAGATTGAGGACACCCGCCATCAGATGGAGGAGGCGGAGCGGAGCTACGACCTGGAGAAGATGGCCAAGCTCAAATACGAGACTCTGCCCCGGCTGGAGCGGCAGCTGGAGGAGGAGCGGGCCCGGGTGGACAGCCGGAAGGACGACCAGCTGCTCAAGGAGGAGGTCACCGAGGAGGAGATCGCCGCTGTGGTCAGCAAGTGGACCGGTATTCCCGTCAGCAAGCTGGTGGAGAGCGAGAAGGAGAAGCTCCTGCGGCTCCCGGAGATTCTCCACCGCCGGGTCATCGGCCAGGACGAGGCCGTCACCGCCGTCAGCGAGGCCATTCTCCGGGGCCGGGCGGGGCTCAAGGACGCCAACCGGCCTATCGGATCCTTTATTTTCCTGGGCCCCACCGGCGTGGGCAAAACGGAGCTGGCCAAGACCCTGGCCCAGTCCCTCTTTGACGACGAGCGGAACATGGTCCGCATCGACATGTCGGAGTATATGGAGAAGCACGCGGTCAGCCGTCTGGTGGGCGCGCCTCCGGGCTATGTGGGCTACGACGAGGGGGGCCAGCTCACCGAGGCCGTCCGGCGCAAGCCCTACTCCGTGGTGCTCTTCGACGAGATCGAGAAGGCCCATCCGGATGTGTTCAATATCCTCCTCCAGCTGCTGGACGACGGACGGCTGACGGACAACCAGGGCCGGACGGTGGACTTCAAGAACACCATCATCATCATGACCAGCAACATCGGCTCCGCCTACCTCACGGAGAACATCCGCCAGGACGGAACCATCGAGGCGTCCGTGAAGGACCGGGTCCGGGAGGAGCTGAACAGGTATTTCCGCCCGGAGTTCATCAACCGGGTGGACGATATCGTGGTCTTCTCCCCTCTGACGGAGGCGCAGATCGGCGGCATCATCGATATCGCCATGGAGTCCATTCTCCGGCGCCTGCGGGACCGGGACATCACCCTGGAGCTGACGGCGGAGGCCAGAGCGTTTATCGCCCGGGCCGGCTACTCCCCCGCCTTCGGCGCGCGGCCTGTGAAGCGCTACCTGCAAAAGCACGTGGAGACGGAGCTGGCGGCTATGCTTATCCGGGGCGAGCTCTCCGACGGCCAGCGGGTCCGGGTGGACGCGGGAGAGGAGGGGCTGGCCTTCCGTGTGGAGGAGCCGGTTCTCCTGTAACGGCCCGGGGAATCGTGCCCATAGGTTTTCCTTGACAAGGCGAGGGCGGTTCTGTATACTGTGTATGTAAGTATTTGGGGGAGCAAGCGCTTCCCGTCCATTGGCGCGGCCAACAAAATACCTGCCCGTATGTAGAGGGCTCCGTCCCCGCCGGGGCGGGGCCCTTTCGTTTTTGAACATATTTGAAAAGGAGACACATCCTATGGACATCAACGAAACCTTTCGCAGCCTGAACGCTCTCTCTTATAAACATCT
>JAIEIQ010000141.1 GCA_029065305.1 Oscillospiraceae bacterium | reverse complement strand
CTCCGGGGCCATCCCCCGCTTGTAGGGCCGGTCGTCGGCCACCATGGCGTCGAAGATGTCCAGAATGGTAAGCAGCCGCACCTCCAACGGAATCTCCTCCCCCCGCTTGTGCTCCGGGTAGCCCCTGCCGTCCAGCAGCTCATGGTGGGCGGCGGCCCACCGGCGCACATGGGACAGCTCCTCCGGGAAATCTAGGGGCTCCAGCAGCTTGTCCGTCACCACCACATGGTCCTCCATGATCTTCCGCTCCGCCGGGGAGAGGGTCCCCTTCCGGATGGAGAGCATCTCCAGCTCATCCTCCGTCAGCCAGGGCTGTGTTTCGCCCCCGGCGTCCTGGTAGGTCAGGGCCCGGAGCTTCTCCAGCTCCGCCAGCTTCTCGTCCTGGAGGAAGCCCGCCCGGCTGACCTCCTCCACAAACGCCGCTGTGTCCTCCAGACGCCGGGCGGTCTCCGCAGCCGCCTCCCCGGTGATCCGGCCCTCCAGACAGGCGATTTTCGCCAGCAGTCCGATCTTCTCCAGCCTGTGGCGGATCGCCTCCTTCTGGAGGGGGGAGAGCCGTTCGGCCTTGTCCATCACCTCCAGCGGCGTGGTCATCTTCCCCACGTCGTGGAGGAGGGTGCTCATCCGCAGTTCCTCTTTTTTGCTCTGGGAGAACCGCTCCCGGTCCCCGGTGCGTCCGGCCAGGTACTCCCAGAAGGCCCCGCCGCAGGCGGCCATCCGCCGGGAGTGGCTGACGTTGTAGGGCGTACGGGTGTCAATAGCCCTGGAGGTCAGTTCCACAAAGCCGCTGAGCAGATTCTTGATCTGCACCACATAGCGGGCGTTGAGAATGGCGATAGCCGCCTGGGAGGCAATGGACTCCAGCACCAGGACCATCTCCTCGGAGAAGGCGCGGACCTGCCCCTGCCCGTCCATGGCGTTGAGCAGCTGGATAACCCCCAGCCCCTTCCCCTCCCGGCTCCGCATGGGCACCACCAGCATAGACTGGGTGTGATAGCCCGTCCGGGCGTCATAGTTCCGGGGGCCGGAGAAATCGTGGTCCGGGCAGTTGTACACGTCCGCAATGCGGATGGTCCGCTTCTCTATCAGAGAGAGCGCACACACGTTTCCACGCTCCATCGGCACCGGGGGCAGGTCCGGGTCCCTGCCGTCTCCGCCCTGGCAGACGCCCATGGTGTTGTTGCGCAGAATCTTGAACCGCAAAGCATCCCCGTCCAGCAGGTACAGCGTCCCCGCGTCGCAGCGGGCCAGCTCCATGGCACAGGAGAGAATCTTCTCCAGCAGCCTGGGGAGATCCCGCTCCGCCGAGAGGAGCACCCCTACCTCCAGTACCTTTCTCATCTCTTCCTGCCTCACAGCTCCATCACCATTCCTTCTTTCGCAAAATATATGTTGGGCGCGGCCTCCCGGGCCAGCGCCTCCTGCCCGCAGAGAAACGCATCGTTGTGGTCCGCGGCGTAGTGGGCCATCAGCACCCGCTTCACGCCCGCCGCCCGGGCGATCTCCGCCCCCTGCCGCCAGGTGGAGTGGCCCCAGCCGGGCTTAAAATCCGCCTCCACAAAGTTGGCGTCCCAGACCAGCAGATCCGCCCCCCTGGCGAAGTCCTCAAGCCGTCGGGCCGTCTCCCCGTCGGGCTCGCAGTCCAGGGCGTAGACCACTCGCCTTCCGCCGCCCTCCAGGCGGTAGTAGAGACACCCGTTGGGGTGCCGGCCCTCCATGGCCTCCGCCGACACACCGCCGGGCAGGGAAGCCGTCCCGCCGGAGCCCAGCTCATGGATATGGACCTCCGCCGGAAAGTCCTCCAGCCCCACCGGCCACCAGGGCGGGGACAGCAGACTGTCCAGCGCCGCCCACAGCCCGGGCCGTCCATAGAAGTGGATCTCCCTGGAGGGAAAGAAGAGCGGCCGGAAGGACGCCAGCCCCTGGACGTGGTCCAGGTGGAGGTGGCTGAGAAAGATGTCCGCCCGCCGGGGCCCGTCGGGCCGGACCATCCATTCCCCCAGCCTCGCCAGGCCGCTCCCGGCGTCAAAGACCGCCAGCGCCGCCCCGCAGTCCACGGAAAAGCAGGAGGTATTCCCCCCATAGTCCAAAAACGCCGCCTCCGGCACCGGGTACGATCCCCGGACGCCCCAGGCGGTTACGCGCCAGCTCCCTCCCATTTTGCCTCACCCCTGTTCTGAATTCCCAGACATTGTATCACACCCAAGCCCTCCGCACAAGACAGAGATGCGCGGAAACGCCCCGCTCCGGGCACGTCTCCGCGCATCTTCTATATTCTTATGCCTGCCGGTCCCGGCGCAGTACACTGGAAACCGCCTCCGCCGCCTTGTTTTTGGCCAGGGACATCAGAATCCCCGCCGCCAGCAGCAGAAGAAGAAACAGATATGCCATTGCGCAGAATACTTTCTTCAACTCCACACCTCCGTTCATTTTCTCTATCTCTCTACAATTTTATAGTAGGTTTTTGCCGTCATGAGATACACCGCGCCGTACACGGCGAAGAACACCAGCACCGTCCCCAGGGTGCACAGGGCCGTCAGGGCCGTATCGTGCAGGTAAAACAGGGTCAGCAGCTTCTCCACCATGTTGAAGTCGAACACAATATGGATGGAGGCCACCACGATGGGCAGGAAAAACACCATCAGAATCTGGCTGTGGATGGAACGCTTCACCTGCCCCCGGCTCAGCCCCACCTTCTGCATGATCTCAAACCGCTCCTTGTCCTCGTAGCCCTCGGAGATCTGCTTGTAGTAGATAATCAGTACCGTAGCC
>JAIEIQ010000140.1 GCA_029065305.1 Oscillospiraceae bacterium | reverse complement strand
GCCCCGGACTGTCCCCACCCCTCTGGCCCCGTTCCCGGCCCGGAGCCGCCGGATCCCGTCGCCCCGGGGGGTAACGCTGATCATGAGCCCCTGGAACTACCCCTTTCTGCTGGCTCTGGACCCCCTGGTGGACGCCGTCGCCGCCGGCAATACAGTTATCCTCAAGCCCAGCGCCTACGCCCCCCACACCGCCGCCCTGGTGGAGCGGCTGGTCCGTGCCTGCTTCGAGCCGCAGCACGCGGCGGTGGTCACCGGAGGCCGGGAGGAGAACACCTGCCTGCTCCAACAGCGGTTTGACCACATCTTTTTTACCGGCAGCCAGGCCGTGGGCAAAACCGTCATGGCCGCAGCATCGGAGCATCTCACCCCTGTCACCCTGGAGCTGGGGGGCAAGAGCCCCTGCGTGGTGGAGCGGACGGCAAATATCCCTCTGGCGGCGCGGCGGATCGTGTTCGGCAAATTTCTCAACTGCGGCCAGACCTGCGTGGCCCCGGACTACATCCTCTGCGACCGGGCCGTCCACGACCGGCTGGTGGAGGAGATCCAAAGGCAGATTGCGCTCCAGTTCGGCCCCCGCCCCCTGGAGAACCCGGACTATGGCCGCATCATCAACCAAAAGCACTTCGACCGTCTCACCCGCCTGCTCCCCTCCGGGGAGACAGTCCACGGCGGCGGCATGGATCCGGACACCCTGCGCATAGAGCCCACAGTGCTCGACAACGTGCGCTTCTGCGACCCGGTGATGGAGGAGGAGATCTTCGGACCGATTCTGCCCATTCTGACCTACAGCAGTCTGGACGAGGCTCTGGCGGAGATAGAAGCCCGTCCCCACCCCCTGGCCTTCTACCTCTTCACGGAGAACCATGCCCTGGCCCGGCAGGTGATGGCCCGGTGCGGCTTTGGCGGCGGGTGCGTCAACGACGTGGTCATCCACCTGGCCACCCACGCCATGCCCTTCGGGGGCTTCGGGGAGAGCGGCATGGGGGCCTACCACGGCAAAGCCGGGTTTGAGACCTTTTCCCACATCAAGAGCGTTGTAGACAAAAAAACCTGGCTGGACCTGCCCATGCGGTACCAGCCCTACCGGACCGTCCACGAGAAGCTGATCCGGCTTTTCCTGCGGTGAACTTCAGCTGAAACAGCGGTGTGCGGCCTTCTCAGTTTCTGGGGAAGGCCGTACACCGCTTGCTGCTTATTTGCCGCTCATCGCTCTATAGACGAAGGTGATAACCTGCCCTCTGGTGCAGTGCTGTTCCGGGCTGAAGGTGCCGTTTCCAGTCCCGCTGGTAATCCCCTTCTCCACCGCCCAGGCCACGGCCTGGGCATACTCCGAGCCGGCGGGCACATCGGTGAAGCTGACGGCTCCCGCGGCGGGGCTCCCGGCCAGCTTCCACAGGTAGAACATCATCTGCCCCCGGGTGATGGGCTTTACGCCGTCCATCAGGTCGTCGGAGCCGTCCCCCCAGGTGAGGCCCTGCTCCTTTGACCACTGGATCATCCGGCGGAGATCGTTCACGCCGTCCCCGTCATCCCCGGCAAGCTCCGGCGTCACGGCGGGGGCAGGCTTTCCCTTGGCATTCCAGATATAGCCCAGCGCGGCCAGAATATAGCTCTCCTCGTTGGGCTTGAAGAGGGATCCGTAGACCCCGCCCTGATAGATGCTGCCCTCCAGGATGCCCGTGTCCATGCCCCACCGGACGGCCTCGCCGTAATAGGCGGCGTAGGGGGCGTCAATGAGGCCCGTAACCGGGACCTCCAGCACACAGAGCCGGTTGTTGTGGTCCTTGGCCCAGAGGATCCCCGAGGAGGAGACATCCGAGAGGTCTTGGTAGGCTCCCATCGGGATAATGGTCTTTCCCGTGATGTCAATCAGACCGCACTGGCGCTCCTGCCCCACCCCCTTCATCACCACCGCGTAGCCGTTGCGGAAGGCGTGGGACTCCCTGCTGTATTCGCAGGGAACCACAATCTTCCCATGGATGTCGGCGTAGCCGTAGCGCTCGCAGGTCTTCTCATCCTCCGTCTGCTCTCCGATACAGATCAGGCCCTCATAGCTGACATAGGAGGCGGGGACATCCAGGCAGTACACGGTGGGGTAATGACTGCCCATAACGAAGCGGGGATGGGGGAAGGTGGCCGTGTACATCCCGTCCATGCCCATGATGGCATAGCCGGCCAGATACGAATCCTGCACAACGGAGACGGCGGTATAGCCGTTCGTATAGGAGTTGGGACGGACCCCCTCCTTCAGCGTCAAAACGCGTTTGCCCTCCACGTCCGTATAGTAGTAGTGATTAACGTCCTCCCGGATCAGGATCCGGCCACCCCCGAAGGACTGAGTTCCGTCCGGCAGGCGGACGGAGCTGCCGCCGTTGGCCAGGTCCAGAAGGTAACGCTCCTGTCCCTCCTCCTTGTCCTTGGTGCCCATGGCGTACATGCCGTTGACAGAGACAGAGTCGTAGCTGTCCTGCGGAACCACCGTCTCGCCGGTGCGCAGATCGATGATCCGGCTGTAATTCACGATGGCGTAGCGCTCGCTCTCCAGCTGCGCATAGCGGTAGGACTCGGGGATTTCCTCCACGCCGGAGCCGGTCCAGCGCAGGATGCGGCAGCTCTCGCTGTCCGAGGAGTAACCGGCCACAAAATCCCCGTAGCTGCTCCAGGGCCTGAAATTCAGCTCGGACTGGTACAGAACCTTGTACCCCTGGTCCGCCGCCAGGGCCGGGGCCGTCAGGGCGGCGCACAGGATGACTGCCAGCAGCAGGGCAAGCTTTTTCTTCATGTTGATCTCTCCTATCCCTTATTAAGCAGGCCGGCACCCGCACTCCGCGCTGGTACCGGCCTGCTTTTTTACACGCACAAAACAGCTTGTGCCTTACTTTCTGGGGTTCTTAATAGCTGCCTGGGCAGCGGCCAGCCGGGCGATGGGTACCCGGAAGGGGGAGCAGGACACATAGGTCAGCCCCACATTGTGGCAGAAGTCCACGGTGGAGGGGTCGCCGCCCTGCTCGCCGCAGATGCCCAGCTTGATGTTGGGGCGGGTCTGCCGGCCCAGCTCGCAGGCCATCTTCACCAGACGGCCCACGCCGATCTGGTCCAGACGGGAGAAGGGATCGGCCTCGTAGATCTTCCGGTCGTAGTAGCTGGCCAGGAACTTACCCGCGTCATCCCGGCTGAAGCCGAAGGTCATCTGGGTCAGGTCGTTGGTGCCGAAGGAGAAGAACTCCGCCTCCTTGGCGATGTCGTC
>JAIEIQ010000014.1 GCA_029065305.1 Oscillospiraceae bacterium | reverse complement strand
GGTGGAGGCGCACCAGTTGGGGCTGATGAGATAGCCCACAACGGAGATGTCGCAGATAATGTGGGACCAGGCGGCTGTCCTCGCGGCATAGCAGTTGGCGATCTCCGGAGGCACATCGTCCATTGACCGCAGGTATCCCGCCTTCATAAACCGGTCGGACATGGGGAGGGCGGCGGGGTTGAAGGTCTCCTTCACAATTTCGCCCAGATAGCTGCCGAGCCTGCTCTTGCCGATGAGAAGCGTATCCAGCTCCGGCTGTGTGACCGCCAGGTGGGAGGACACGCCGAGGCAGGGGATCAAAACCAGCGGGACGCCGCAGTCCAGCAGGAGCCTGGAGGCGGTCATGTCCTGCATCAGGTTGAATTCCACGGCGCTGTTGTAGTGGGGCGGCTGTCCGCCCAGCCAGACGACGGTGATCCGATCCACGATTTCAGGCTCCATCAGAATGGCGGAGGCCACGTTTGTAATCGCGCCGATGGCCAGGATATAGAGCCGGTCCCCGCTCTTCCGGGCCATGGCCCGCCGGACCAGATCCCGGGCCACCTCGCTGTCCACCGGCAGTCCGTCCCCGCCGATATAGCGGTCGGAGCCCCGGAAGACGCGCCCCGCCGGGTCCTCCCCCATGAGGGAGAAAAGCTTCAAAATCTCCTGGTAGCTTTTTTCCATGCCCTCCGCCGGGTCGCCCGCGTAGTGAGAAAACCCCTTCAGGGCGTCCTCCGAAATGGGCAGCAGCGTCTGGATGGCCTTGCTGCAAAAGGGGGCGGCGTAGACCGCCTGCACATTCAGCCGCTCGGAGGAGCACAGGGCCCACGCGATGGCAAACTGGTCGTCCACCTCGTTATAGGCGTCGGTGTCGATCACTACATCCACAATTCCATCCGGGTATTGCAGGGCGTCAATGATTTTGGCGGAGTCAATCGGGAAAGAAGTCATATCGGGTGTCCTCCTAATTTGCCGCGCCGGAGCTCTCAAAGCGCCTGCGCGCGGCCTTTCTGCGCTTACCGGCGGCAATGGACCGCTGAATTGTGGGCAGAGCCAGAACCGCTGTCAGGAACACGCCCAGGAAGATGTTTTGCAGGCTGTCGGGCCAGCCCAGGGCGATGATGCCTGTGAACATAATGCTCAGGCACAGGGAGCCGATGTAGATGCCGACGCTGTGCCGGACCAGAGCGGACATGGAGATGCCGATGATGACGGCCATCATGGGGCGGAACACCATCGCCATGGAGGCCATGGAGTTGGAGTAGCCCACGGCGCTGGAGTAGCAGGCCGACTGAACGGAGGCCAGGGCCAGAAAGGCGCTGCCGAAGACGTAGGTGCTGAACTTCACCCGCATGGGCTTGATGCCGATGTTGCGGGCGATCAGCTCGTCGCTGCCCACCACCCGGGCCTGGGTGGCGATCTTTGTCCGGCTGTTGGCGATGTCGAAGAGGACGGCGATGAGCACCAGAATGATGATATTGTAGGGGAACTTGCCCAGGAACAGAAGCCCCTCGGGGGCCTTGATGTACTGGCCGGTGGAGATCTCCGGAAGCAGCTTTCCGCAGTACCGGGCCAGATACACGCTGCCGGTTTCAAACACCATCAGGCTGCCCAGGGAGATGACGATAGACGGAATCTTGAGCCCCGCGAACAGTCCGCCCACAACCGCCGAGAGGAGCAGGGAGGACAGCAGCGCGGCGGCTGCCATGCCCAGAGCCCCGCCGTAGTGCCCTCCGATGGCGGCGCACATTCCGGACAGGACCATGCGGGAGCCCACAGAGAAGTCCATAATGCCGCTGATAAAGCCGAAGTGTACGCCGTAGGCGACGATTGTGGGCACAACCGCCAGGGAGAGCATGGAGATAATGGAGTCCAGGTTTCCGACCCGGTCCGGGATGAGCAGGAGCAGAACAAGATACAGGGCCACGGGGATCATGCAGGCTTTCAGAAGGGACAGGAGCTTGGTGCTTGTCTTAGCGGAGTTCATGAAATACCCACCTCTCTTTTCATCATAATCGCGGACCTTAGCCGCGCGGGAAAGGGACGGGGGAGCGTCCGTGCCATGTGCGGATGCTCCCCCTCGCCGGTTGGTTACTGATTCAAGGCCTTTGCTTCGGTAATGGAGAAGCTGTCGGAGAACGCCTGGATGGTGGTCAAATCCTTCCCAAGCAGGGTTTCGCTCCACTTGCTGCCGGACATCAGGGGCCGCTCCGTATTCTCGCAATAGGCGTCATAGTCCACGGCGTCCTCGGGGGTGTAGACGAACATCATGTTGGTGTTGACGATGTAGGGAGTCTGGTCCGCGTTGACACCGTTGGACTGGTTGATCATGCAGGCGCCGGCGAAGATGTAGTCCATGACCAGGTTGCCGCCGGCCACCACCTTGAGGGGATTGCCGTCGCCCATATACTCGCTCATGCCGGCGGCAATGTCGATCATGCCGATAGCCACCTTGTCGCTGAGCCCGTGGTTGACCAGAGACTGGTTGGCGCCCGCCAGAGCGCCGGTGGTGATCGCGCCGCCTACGATGAAGATGCCGTCCACCTCGGGATAGGAGGTGATGATGCCCTCCACGGCGTTGGTCACGTCGCCGGCGGTGGCGATGCCGCGGGTCTCGGTGAGCAGATTGATGTCCAGGTCCTCACAGGCGGCGGCGATGCCCTTGTCCCGCAGGTCGCCGTTCAGGTCGCCCTGGGTCAGGCCGATGACCGCCAGGTTTTTCACGCCGTGGTCCTTGTGGAGCTGCTCGACAACGTTGTAGGCCATCTGCTGCTCGTCGCAGAAGCAGTTGCCCACGAACTTGGACTTGCTGAACACATACTCCTTCAGCTCAGGATCGGAGATCTGCCGGTTGGCCAGGAACCACTCCACGCCGTTCTCCTCAAAGAGGTCGGCCAGCAACCGGATGGTGCCCTCAGAGAAGGTGTAGGCCACGACGCCGTCCACACCCATGTTGATCATGTTCTCGTAGGTGGTCAGGAAGCCCTGGTCGTCAAAGCCGGCCAGCTCCACCTGGACCAGCTCCACATTGGCGGCGTCGCACATGTCCTGGAGGGACAGGGTGGCCGCTTTGAAGGCCGTAGTCAGGGAGCCCAGGCTCAGCACGCCCAGACGGTAGGGCTCGGTGCGCTCCGCAGGCGCGGCGTCCCCGCCGTTGCTCGGCTGGCCGGACTGTCCGCCCTCCCCGCCGCCGCAGCCGGCCAGCAGGCACAGGAGCATAGAGAGCGCCAGAAGCATAGACAATACCTTTTTCATGATGTTCCTCCTAAATTTTGAATAGTTTTCCACTATATTGCGAACTTACTTGATAACCGCCGTATTCTCCCGGTCGAAGGAGAGCGCCACGGCGATGATGAAGATAATGCCCTTGGTGAGCTGCTGAAGCTCCACGCTGAGGTTGATGAGGACCAGTCCGTTTGTGACCACGGCCATGATCAGACCGCCTACAATCACGGCCCGGAACCGGGAGGACCAGCCGCCGGAGAAGGGGATGCCGCCCAGCAGCAGAGCCAGCATGGTGTTGATCTGCGTTCCCGCGCCGGAGCCGGTGGCTGCGCTGCACGTTCTCACCAGCGTGAAGAGGGCCAGGACGCCGCAGGAGAAGCCGGAGATCAGGAAGGGAATCGCGCGCTCCAGCTTGACGTTGATGCCCGACTGGTGGGCGACCTCCTCCTTCGCGCCCAGGGCGCGGCAGTGCTTTCCAAAGGGGCTGTAGGTAAAGACGATATAGGTGACTGCCAGAACCAGAACGATCACACCGTACTTGACCAGCAGGGTGTCCGCGTTCTTGAACGCGAAGTCGGCGGTCAGCGCGCCCCCGCCCAGCAGAACGGAGGCCAGGCCGGTGTAGACAAAGGAGGCCGCCAGGGTGGCGATGAAAGAGGTCACGCCCAGGCCGACGCAGGTAAAGGCGTTTACCGCTCCCATGACCACGCTGGACACGAGGACCACGGCGACGGCCAGGGGAATACTTGTGTGGGAGGCCATGGCCCCCAGAGCTGCGCTGACACAGACGTTGCCCGCCATGGAGTAGTCCAGGTTGCCCTGGCTCATCAGGAACACCGCGCCGCAGGCGGGAATGAGAATCTGGAAGGCATAGTTGGCAAAGGTTTTCAGGTTTGCCGGGGACAGGAGCTTCCCGCCGCTGACAATCTGGAAAAACACGCAGATGAACAGCAGCCCCAGAAAGGGAACCACCGCCTTGAAAGTGCCCTTGGCCATCCGGAGGCCGTCCTTTTCCGCCCTGGCCGTTACATTGGAAGAATTCATAAATTGCCGCCCCCTTAAATCATGTAGTCGATCAGGGTGTGCTCCGAGATCGACGGGTCACGCAGAAACTCTCCGCTGATTTCCCCGTTCTTGAAGGTCAGGATGCGGTCGCTCATGCCGATGAGCTCCGGCAGCTCCTCCGAGATCATCAGAATCGCCTTGCCCTGGTTTTTCAGGTCCGACAGCAGCCGGTAGATGTCGGCCTTGACGCCGATGTCGATGCCGCGGGTGGGGCAGTCGAAGATATAGATCTCCGCCTCGCTGGCCAGCCACTTGGCGATGCTGACCTTCTGCTT
>JAIEIQ010000139.1 GCA_029065305.1 Oscillospiraceae bacterium | reverse complement strand
AAACGCCCCGGACGGGAATATAGCGCGGCTACATCCATCCGGGGCACAGAACGCCGCAGACACCGCCCTGGGCGGCGTTGCGGGTTGAACCTTCATCAGCTAACTTTACTTATTTCATTTTTCCTTCAGTTTTCAATCTTTAGAAACTTGTAACAAATAGAAACAGCTATACATTGTGCCGCTGTCTCGTGTCCTCCCTTATCGGTATTACTCTAAAAAGTAGTTTTTCCGCGCCAGCAGTTCCCCCAGGTTCTTCGCCGCTCCGCTCAGCCCGTCGTTGCTGGCCAGGCCGATCACCACCGGCCTGTTGTTGCGGAGATGGGCCTTGGCGGCCATGGTCACCGCTGTGTCCGTGATCCCCGCCGCCAGCTTCCCCAGGGTGTTCCCCGTGCAGGGCGCAATCACCAGCACGTCCAGCAGGTTCTTCGGCCCGATAGGCTCCGCCTCCACCACACTGCCGATGGCCTTGTGGCCGGTGAGGCCCTCCACCCGGGAAATAAACTCCCGGGCCGTGCCGAAGCGGGTGCTGGTGGCCTGGCAGATCTCCGAGACAACAGGCACTACCGTCTCATACTCGCCGCACAGCTTCTCCAGTTCCTTGAGCACCCTGGCGTGGGTGCAGAAGGAGCCGCATAACGCAAATCCCACTCGCTCTGTTCTCAAATGGGTTCACCTCGTTCTTCCAATATATGATAAACGCTGTCCCGGATGGCCGCGGCGGCGGTAACAGGGGCCACCTTCCCGGGCAGACCGGCCGCAGAAATCACCCGCTGCCCCAGCCGCCCGGCGGCATCCAGATCCACACCTCCCGGCGGCGAGGCCAGCTCCAGAACCACACAGTCCTCCCGGAGTTCCGCCAGCCGGCCGGCGTCCAGGACGAGGGCGGGCGCCGTGTTAAAAATCAAATCGAACCTCCCCAGCTCCCCCGCCGCGAAGCGGAACACCTCACAGCCGCTGGCCTCCACCCACGCCTGGTCGCTGAACCTCCGGGCAAAAACCGCCACCTGGGCCCCCAGCCCCTGCAACCGGCGGGCCAGAGCCTTTCCGATGCGGCCAAAGCCAATAATGAGGCACCGGCTGCCGTGGAGCGTCCGCTCCGTGGCCTCCATGGCCCGCTGGATGGCCCCCTCCGCCGTGGGCACGGCGTTGGCGATCTGCGTCTCCTCCCGGGCGTAGTAGTCCAGAAGCGTCAGCCCATAGTCCGCCATCAGCCGGGGCGCAAGCTCCCCGGTCTGCCCTCCCCGCAGCAGCTGGTCGTACCGCAGGCGCTTCCAAAGCTGCTCCGCGTCCAGAGCCGTGTCCGTCAGCGGCAGGTTCAGCCCGCCGCCCCGGCATACCGGCAGCGGCAAAACAATGATGTCCCGCTCCAGCGCCCTCCCCAGAGGTACAGGGTTAGGCGCTTCTCCTCCCTCCAAGCCCCAGGTCACGGCGTCGAGGCCGTCGGCCAGCAGCAGCTCCGCCAGGCGGGCCTGGCGCAGGTCTCCGCCCAGTACGGAAATCGTCCGATCCATGTACGCATCCCCCCTCTGAGCCATTCTATGCGCGGAGGAGAAATCGGTCACAAAAAAGAGGTGCCCCGGTTTTTGCCAGGGCGCCTCTGAATCGTTCACACTCCCGCCTTAGTGGGGCAGGATCTCGATCTGGTCGAAGACATACTGGCCGGTGGCCGGCATGCTCCAGTTGGACACGTAGTCCTTCATCATCATCCGCATGGAGCCGTAGTACAGCGGCAGCAGGACGTAGTCGTTCATAAAGAGGTCCTCGGCGGCGTGGAGGAAGCGGTCCGCCTCGGCGCTGTCGGTGGTGGACATGGCCTGGGCGATATAGTTCTCATAGTCCTGGCTCCGCCAGCCGGTCTCCAGCGGGGGCGCGTCGCCCTGGTAGGTCTGGAGGAAGGCCATGGGGTGGAGGTAGGTGGCCTGGTCGCCCATGGCGGCAACGCCGTAGTCCAGGGCCAGAATCTGGTCGTAGAACACGGCCCACTCGGCGCTCTCAATGACGCAGTTGATCCCCAGGTTGGTCTGCCACATATCGGCCAGGGCCTCGGTGACCTTCTTCACCGTGTCGCTGGTGTAGTAGTTGAGGCGGACGGTGAGCTGGGAGGGGTCGTCATAGCCGGCCTCGGCCAGCAGGGCCTTGGCCTCGTCCACCTTGGCGGTGGCGCCGATGTCGTAGTCGCCGCCGGCGGCGCGGAAGTCCTGCCCGTCGCTCTGGACGTAGCCGGTGGGCACGTGGCCGGTGGCGGGCTGGGCGTCGCTCTGGAGCACGTCCTCAATGAGGGAGGTGCGGTCGATAGCCAGGGCCAGGGCCTTCCGGACCCGGACATCGGAGAGGGCCTCGTCCTTGGTGTTGAACATCCAGTAGGTGTTGCTGAACTGGGGCACGCTGTAGAAGTCGTCCCGGCCCTTCAGGGAGGGCACGCTGGTGGAGGGGACGCTGGTCAGGCCGTCCAGCTGGCCGGCCTCATAGGCGTTGAGGGCGGTGCTCAGATACTGGAAGATCATGAGATCCAGCTTATCCAGCTTAACCTGGTCCGCCCGCCAGTAGTTATCGTTCTT
>JAIEIQ010000138.1 GCA_029065305.1 Oscillospiraceae bacterium | reverse complement strand
GTTGCAGTTCATCACCACCGCCCCGATCACCCCCGCCGCCTCCGGACGCCGGAGGCCCTCCGCCCAGCGGGCAAAGCCCTCCCGCCGGTCCTCCATCAGCAGCACGGTCCCCGTCCGGACCACCTCATAGAAGCCCAGGGCGTGGAACTGGGCAAAATTGGCGGGCTTTGTGTACAGAAACAGCCGGGAGAAGCCCCGCTCCAGGGCCTCCCGCCGGAGGGCGGTGATCACCGCCGCAGTCAGCCCCTCCCCTCTCCGAGCCTCGTCCACCGCCACGCACTTGATGACCCCGTCCTGAAGGGAGCCGGCGGCGGCGATGTTGTCCTCCCCGTCCCGGATGAGGACGGTGAACTGGATATTTTCGTCGTAGGTCAGCTCCGCCCGGGCCAAAAACTCCCGCAGCTCCCCCAGGGCCCTCCCCCGGAGGGGACTGCCGGTCTGCTCATAGGTTCCGTATTCCATAGGCTCCCCCTCTTTTCTCCCCCGCCGGCCCCTTTTCAAGGGACGGATTCTGTGTTAAAATAAGCTGTCTTGATTATACCCCGCTTCCAGCAGGGATGGGCCGTTCTGGCCCCAAGCGGGGACCTTTCGGAAAGGAGGCGGACCTATCTATGCAGAGCGGAACGCTCCATCTGGACCTCCACGGCATGAACTGCCAGCAGGCCCAGGCGGCTATTGACAGCTGCCTGCGGCGGGCGGGACGGAGCGTGTACCGGGTGGAGGTGGTCCACGGCTACCACGGCGGCACGGAGCTGCGAACCATGGTCCGCCGGGTGTACGCCAAACACCCCAAGGTCCTCCGCCTGGAGCTGGGGCTCAACCCCGGCGTCACGGAGCTGGTGCTGCGGGAATACTGACAAAAAGGAGAGAAAACCATGCTGTTTATCCACTACCCCAAGTGCTCCACCTGCCAGAAGGCCAGGGCCTGGCTGGACGTGCGGGGCGTATCCTACGAGGCCCGGGACATCAAGGAGGACCGGCCCACCCTGGAGGAGCTGCGGGAGTGGCAGCGCCGGAGCGGCCTGCCCCTCAAGCGGTTTTTCAACACCAGCGGGATGCTCTACCGGGACCTGGGGCTGAAGGACAAGCTCCCCGGCATGAGCGAGGAGGAGCAGCTGGCCCTGCTCTCCAGCGACGGGATGCTGGTCAAGCGGCCGCTGCTGATCACGGACAAGACCGCCCTCCCCGGCTTTCGGGAGAAGGAGTGGGAGGCGGTACTATAGCGCCGGGAGCGGGGGACGCAGTCATCCCCCGCTCCTCTTTTTCTATTTATTCCAGAAGTGCTTTTTCTTCTCCAGCCGCTTGAGGCCCTCCTCCGCCCTCTTGTGGCCCCGCTGCGCGGCCTGACGGTAGAGCTCCCGGGCCTTTCCGGCGTCCTTTTTCACGCCCCGGCCCTCCTCAAAGCACTTGCCCAGGGCGTAGGTCCCGTCCGGATAGCCCCCCTGGTGGGAGAGGGTGTAGAACTCCACAGCCCGCTGGAGGTTTTTCTCCACGCCGTAGCCGTTCTCATAGCACTCCCCCAGGTAGAATTCCGCCCGGTGGTGGCCCTGCTCCGCCGCCTTGGCAAACCAGGCCGCCGCCTTCTCGTTGTCCTCCTCCACGCCGATGCCGTGGTAGTAGAAGAACCCCAGGTTGCACTGGGCGGCGGCAAAGCCCCGCTGAGCGGCCTCCAGATAGAGCCGCGCAGCCTCCTCCTTGTTCTTCTCCACGCCTCCGCCCAGCTCGTAGCACAGGCCCAGGGCGCAGGTGGCCGGCACAAAGCCCATCTCGTGGGCCTGCCGGTAGAGGCGGACCGCCTCCTCCTTGTCCTCCTCCACGCCGTAGCCGTGGTCATAGCACTCCCCCAGCAGCTGCATCGCCCGGGCGCTGCCCTGGCCCGCGGCCGCCCGGAACCAGCGGACCGCCTCCTCGTTATTCTCCTCCATACCGATGCCCCGGTAGCAGCAGTAGCCGTAGTTGCACTGGGCCCGGACATAGCCCCGCTCCGCCGCATGCCGGTAGAGCCGGACGGCTTTCACCGGATCCCGCTCCACACCGTCGCCAAACTCGTAGCACACCCCCAGGGCGCAGGTGGCCGGCAGGTAGTCCGCCTCGTGGGCCAGAGTGTAGAGCTCCGCCGCCCGCTTCTCGTCCTGCTCCACGCCGATACCCCGCTCACAGCACTCCCCCAGCAGGTGCTGGGCCCGGGGATAGCCCTGCTCCGCCGCCTTGGCGAGCCAGAACACCGCCTTCTCGCCGTCCTCCTCTACCCCGATGCCTTGGTAGTAGCAGAAGCCCAGGTTGCACTGGGCCCGGACGTAGCCGCCCTCGGCGGCCTGGCGGTAGAGCTCCACGGCCCGGGCCTGGTCCTCCTCCACCCCGCCGCCGCTCTCATAGCACACCCCCAGGGCGCAGGTGGCCGGCAGGTGCCCCGCCTCGTGGGCCAGAGTATAGAGCTCCGCCGCCCGCTTCTCGTCCTGCTCCACGCCGTAGCCGTTGTCGTAGCACTCCCCCAGCAGGTGCTGGGCCCGGGGGTAGTCCTGCTCCGCCGCCTTGGTGAACCAGTGGACGGCGTCCGGGTCGCTCTCGGCCACGCCGATGCCCCGGTAGTAGCAGAAGCCCAGATTGCACTGGGCCCGGGGATCCCCGGCCTCCGCCGCCTCCCGGTAGAGCTCCGCGGCCCTCGCCTTGTCCTCCTCCACGCCCCGGCCAATCTCATAGCACAGCCCCAGGGCGCAGGCGGCGGGGGGATGGCCCCCCTCCCGGGCGGCGCGGTAGAGCCTGTCGCTTATACAAATCT
>JAIEIQ010000137.1 GCA_029065305.1 Oscillospiraceae bacterium | reverse complement strand
GGCGGGCAGCTGACGGTGATCCGCATTCTGGGGGCCACCCCCGGCGTGTGGAACATCCAGCTCCACGGGGACATCCTTCTCAACGGCAGCTATCAGGTGTGGCTGCCCATGACGGGGTTCGTGGCCCCCTCGGTGGAGTTTCTGGCGGCTACACCGGACTACACCGTCACCAGCCCCGGCTCCGCCGTGGGAGTCATCTGCTGCGGGGCCTACGACAGCGCCAGCAAGAGCCTGTACGCCAAAAGCTCCCGGGGCCCCGCCTGGGACGGACGGATCCTGCCGGACCTGACCGCCCCCGGCGTGGGGGTGGGGGGCATCTACCCCTACGGACCCGGCAGCATGAGCGGCACCAGTGCGGCGGCGGCGGTGCTGGCGGGGGTGTGCGCCCTGCTGCTCCAGTGGGGCATCCGGGAGGGGAACGACCCGGCCATGGGGACCTACCAGATCCGGGCCTATCTCATCCGGGGGTGCCTGCGCCGGCCCGACATGGTCTACCCCAACAACCAGTGGGGCTACGGGTCCGTGCAGCTGATGCAGAGCTTCCACCTGATGCGGGAGCTGTAGCGCACCTCCAAAGCCAGATAAAACGGACCGGCCTCCCGGCCGGTCCGTCCCGTTATTTCATCAGCAGGGCCATGACGGCCTTCTGGGCGTGGAGGCGGTTCTCCGCCTCGTCGAAGATCTCGCCGGCATGAGCCTCGAAGACCTCCTCGGTGATCTCCTCCCCCCGGTGGGCGGGGAGGCAGTGCTGGACCATGCAGTCCGGCTTGGCGAGGGCCATGAGCTTGTCGTTGACCTGGTAGCCCGCGAACGCCCGCTCCCGCTCCGCCTTCTCCTGCTCCTGGCCCATGGAGGCCCAGACATCGGTGAAGATCACGTCCGCGTCCCGGGCGGCCTCTGCGGGATCGCTGGTGAGCACAAACTTGGCGTCCGTGACGGAGGCGGCGAAGTCCTTCACCTGCTGGTCGGGCTGGTAGCCGCTGGGGCTGGCCACGGCCACGTCCATACCGCACTTGAGCCCGCCCACGATGATGGAGTTGGCCATGTTGTTGCCGTCCCCGATGTAGCAGATCTTCAGGCCCTCCAGCTTGGCCTTGTGCTCCCGGATGGTCATGAGATCCGCCAGCACCTGACAGGGGTGGCAGAAGTCGGTGAGGCCGTTGATGACCGGGATGGAGCCGTATTTCGCCAGATCCTCCACCTCCTGCTGCTCGAAGGTCCGGATCATAATGCCGTCGCAGTAGCGGCTGAGGACCCGGGCGGTGTCCTGGACCGGCTCGCCCCGGCCAATCTGGCTGACAGCGTTGGACAGGAACAGGGCGTGGCCCCCCAGCTGGAACATGCCCACCTCAAAGGACACCCGGGTCCGGGTGGAGTTCTTGCTGAAGATCATCGCCAGGGTTTTTCCCTTGAGGAGCTCGTGGGGGATGCCGTGCTTCTGGTCGTATTTCAACTGGTCCGCCAGATCCAGGATCTCACGGATCTCCTCCCGGCTCAGATCCAGCAGCTTCAAAAGATGTTTGTTGTTCATCGTCTTCTCTCTCTTTCTCTTATTTCATGACCTTCGCCATGACGGCCAGGCCCTTGTCGATCTCCTCTTTGGTGATCACCAGGGGCGGCAGCAGCCGCAGGGTATCCTTCCCCGCCGTCAGGCAGAGGAGCCCCTCGGCCATCAGCTTGTCCTTCAGCTCCTTATGGGTCATCCCCTGGATGCCCGCGCCGATCATCAGGCCCATGCCCCGGATACCGGAGACAAAGGGGCTGTTCAGCGCCGCGATGCCCTTGCGGAGGTAGCCGCCCTTCTCCTGGACCTCCGCCAAAAACTCCGGCGTCAGGGTGTCCATCACCACGTTGGCCGCGGCGGCGGACATGGGGTTCCCGCCGAAGGTGCTGCCGTGGTCCCCGGCCCGGAGCACGTTCCGGCACTTCTCGCTGACCAGGAAGCCGCCGAAGGGCAGACCCCCGGCAATGCCCTTGGCAAAGGATACTGCGTCGGGCTGTACGTCAAACTGCTGGAAGGCGAAGGCAGTACCCGTCCGGCCAATGCCGGTCTGCACCTCGTCCACGAGCAGCAGCCAGTCCTTCTCCGCGCACAGCTTCGCCACGGACTGGACGTAGTCCTTCTGGAGGGGATTGACGCCGCCCTCCCCCTGGATGAGCTCCACCATGACGGCGCAGACATCGCCGTCCGCCTCGGCCAGGAGGCTGTCCATATTATTGGCCTCGGCGTAGCGGAAGCCATCGGTGAAGGGGAAGAAGAAGTCGTGGAAGTGGTCCTGGCCTGTGGCCTTCAGGGTGGTGATGGTCCGGCCGTGGAAGGAGTTTTTCAGGGTGATGATGGTGGCCCGGCCCTTGCCGTACTTCTCAAAGGAGTACTTCCGGGCCAGCTTGATCATGCCCTCGTTGGCCTCCGCGCCGGAGTTGCCGAAGAAGGCCGCCGCCATGCCCGCCGCCGGGACCAGCTTGGAGGCCAGCCTGGCGTAGGGCTCGGTGTAGAAGAGGTTGGAGATATGTCCCACCTTCATGGCCTGATCATAGATGGCCTTGGCCCAGGCCTCGTTGGCGTAGCCCAGGGAGCACACGCCGATGCCGGAGGTGAAGTCGATATACTCCCGGCCCTCGGTGTCCCAGAGGGTGGCGCCCCTGCCGTGGTCAATGGCGATCTGGTTGCGGCCGTAGGTCTGGAGGACGTAGGATTCGTCCAGCGACTTGATCTCAGAAAAATTCATCACAAAACCTCAATTCTTAGTAGATCATTGTTCCAATCCCGGCGTGGGACAGGACCTCGATCAGAATGGAATGGGGAATCCGCCCGTCGAGAATATGGGTGCGCTTGACCCCGTTGCGGACGGCGTCCACGCAGCAGTCCACCTTGGGGATCATGCCGCCGGAGATCACCCCGTCCTTGACCAGCACCGGCACCTCCGGCAGGCGGACCTGGGAGATGAGGGTCCCCTCGTCGCTCCGGTCCCGGAGCAGGCCCCGGATGTCTGTCAGCAGAATCAGCTTCTCCGCCCCCAGGGCCACGGCAATTTTCGCGGCGGCGGTGTCGGCGTTGATGTTGTAGCTGGTTTCCGCGTCCTCGCCCTGGGCCACGGTGGAGATCACCGGAATAAACCCGTCCCGGATGGCGTCCAGAATGGCCTTGGGCTCCACGGCGACGATTTCGCCCACCAGGCCGTAGTCCACGCCGTCCGCTGTCTTGCGCACAGCCCGGATCATCCCGCCGTCCAGTCCGCACAGGCCCACGGCGCTCCCCCCGGCCCGGTTGATGGTGGCCACCAGATTCTTGTTCACCTTCCCGCACAGGACCATCTGGACGATCTCCATGGTTTCCTCGTCGGTATAGCGCAGGCCGTTGACAAAGCGGCTCTCCTTGCCGGTTTTCTCCAGCAGCTCATTGATCTCCGGCCCGCCGCCGTGGACCACCACCACATTGATGCCCACCAGCTTGAGGAGAATAATATCGCTGATGACCGCCTTTCGCAGCTCGTCGGAGATCATGGCGTTGCCGCCGTACTTGATGACCACCGTCTTGCCATAGTAGCGCTGGATATAGGGCAGGGCCTCCACCAGCACCTGGGCCCTGTCGCTGTGTGAGAGATTCATAGTGCGCCTCCTTATTCGGCATACATACTTTTTCTTTTTGAAAAAAGAAAAAGTATCAAAAAGAAAAACTTTTGCGGCAGGTACGGGCGCGCTCAGTGTCTCTTCCCGTATTCCGCCTTGGCGGCTCTGGTATACCGCTCCACAAAGCCGCTTTTGGCCGCTGTATAGGCGTCCCGGTTGTGTTCATAGCGCTTCCAAAGCGAGAGCTTCAGCCGCTCATATTCTTCGGCCAGCTCAGGATGGTCGTTCATATAGTCCCGGAAGTACAGCTCCTCGCAGTCCCCGGGACGGCGCAGGTGGATATGGAACACCCGCTCTGCAAACCCCTGCTCCGTGTAGCCCTTGTTTAAAGACAGCCGCTCTTCCGCCTCGGACATACAGATATAGCCGCTGTCAGCAAGACACGCCCTGGCCTCCGTCAGTGGAATCTCTGTCGGGATTTCAACCAGGATGTCAATAATGGGCTTCGCCCAGATGCCTTGAATCGCTGTGCTTCCGATATGATATATGGCGGGCTCGATTCCGCCCAAAAGAGAGGCCAGCAGCCTCCGCTCCTCTTCATACCAGTCTCCCCAGCAGCTCTTATGACTGGAAAGCGCAATCGGGAACAGCTCCCACAGCTCCTCCAGTGTCATTTCGGACAAGGACTTCCCCATGCGTCAGGTCCGGTAGTCCCCGTTGATTTTGATATAGTCGTAGGTGATATCGCAGCCCCAGCAGGTGCAGGACTCGTCCCCCTCCGCCATGGCGATGTCGATATCCACCTCGTCCTCGGTGAGGATCTTTTTCGCCAGCGCCTCGTCAAAGTCCAGGCCCCGGCCGTTCTGGCAGACCAGGATATCCCCGGCGCTGGAGGAGAAGGTCACATCCACCTTCTCCGGGTCGAACGTCTCTCCGGAGTAGCCCATAGCGCACAGCACCCGGCCCCAGTTGGCGTCGCAGCCGAAGATCGCCGCTTTCGTCAGGGTGGAGGAGATGACGGACTTGGAGATGGCCTCCGCCTGCTCCTCGCTCTTTGCACCGGACACGGTACAGGTGATCAGGTGCTTGGCCCCCTCGCCGTCCTTGGCCATGGACCGGGCCAGCAGATAGCAGATCTCGTGGAGCTTCATGACAAAGTCCACGTAGGCCTCGTTCTTTTCCGTGATCTCCGGATTCCCCGCCAGGCCGTTGGCGAGCACACAGCAGGTGTCGTTGGTGGAGGTGTCACCGTCCACGCTGATGCGGTTGAAGGTGGTCCGGACCACCTCCCGGAGGGCCTCCTCCAGCATCTCCCGGGAGAGGGCGCAGTCGGTGGTGATAAAGCAGAGCATGGTGACCATGTTGGGG
>JAIEIQ010000136.1 GCA_029065305.1 Oscillospiraceae bacterium | reverse complement strand
CAAAATTTGGCGGGCAACCTATGGGGCATGTCGTCACGCCCTACAGAATCCGCCTCCCGGCAGGGTGACTATCCGGCATGTGATTTATGAAAACCGGTTTTGTTTTCTTACGGCTTCAATCAACGCGATATCTGCGAAATCTTTTTCCCTGCCGAGCTTCTTTTTCATCTGTATCAGTCCGTCTGCACACACAACGGGGACGCCGCCGATATTTTCCACTGTACCCTCAATCCAGTTTTCAAAAATCTCGATATTTTCAGCATATAAGATTTTTCTGGTTCCATCCTCACAGCGCGAAACTGCGCAGTCCTGCCGCTCCAGCTGATCTGCCAAGAGCGTACTGCATCCCAAATCAATATCATGTGTCTGAGGGCGAAACCCGTGTAAAACCATAGCGCTGCCGGCAACTGCCCAATACTCTTTTTTAGAAAACGGAAGCTCTTGAAGCCGCTGAAGCAGCGAATTTCTATCGAACATATTGATGAAGTGCACCTCCACTTTATGATTGGGCCGATTATAGCACGGAGATACTGTCATATCAATCCCCGGCTTGACTTTTCCCGGGAAATAGCGGATACTGGAGAAAATCTTTTTGTGAGGTGGCTGTCCATGAATGAATACCGGTGCTACCGGCGGCAGAGCCGCCGTCTGGCCCTGTGCGGGCTGATGACAGCCCTGTCCGTGACCCTGCTGGCCCTGGGAAGCTTTGTGCCGCTGGCCACCTTCGCCTGCCCCATGCTGGCTATGCTCTGCCTTATTCCGGTGATCTGTGAATATGGAACCCAAACCGGCCTGATGGTCTATGCCGCCTCTGCGGCTCTGACGGTACTGCTGGCGGTGGACAAGGAGCTGGCCCTCTTCTACCTTTTTCTGGGCTGGTACCCCGCCTGCCGGGAGAGGCTGGACCGTCTGCCCAGAGTTCTGCGTGTTTTGGTCAAGTGCGGGATGTTTACGCTGTCCATGACCGTCATGTATCTGCTGATTCTATATCTCTTCCAGCTGGAGGCGGTTGCGGCGGAGTTCGCCGAATATACCATGTGGGGGATTGCCGGAATGCTTGTTGTGGGAAATGTGACGTTTCTGCTCCTGGACAGAATGCTGAACCGGCTGACGGCGCTCTATCGCTTTAAGCGGCGGAAAAAGAGGTGAGGGCTTTCTTTCCTGCCTGATCTGTGATAGAATACTCGGAAACAGAAAAACAAAAGGAGGAGATCGGCATGTATGAGCTGATACCGGTATCAGAGAAGTGCTTCTACATCCAGAGCCCGGCCAAAATCGGTCTGGTCCGCCTGGAGGGGCAGGAGGTGTGCCTCATTGACAGCGGCAGCGACAAGGACGCCGGACGGAAGGTCCGGCAGATCCTGGACGCACAGGGCTGGACCCTGCGGGCCATCTACAACACCCACTCCAACGCCGACCATATCGGGGGCAACCGCTATCTGCAAAGCCAGACAGGGTGCCGGATCTACGCGCCGGGGATAGAGTGCGCCTTCACCCGCTTCCCCATCCTGGAGCCGTCCTTTCTGTACGGGGGATACCCTTGTCAGGACCTGCGCCACAAGTTTTTGCTGGCGCAGGAGAGCGGCGCGGAGGAGCTGACCGCCCAGGCCATGCCCCGCGGCCTGGAGGCCATCGCCCTGCCGGGGCACTTTTTCAGCATGGCGGGCTACCGGTCCGACGACGGCGTGGTCTATCTGGCCGACTGCCTGGCCAGCCGGGAGACGCTGGAGAAGTACAAGATTGTGTTTCTCTACGACGTAGCGGCCTATCTGGACACCCTCCAGCGGGTGGAGGGGATGGCGGCGGAGCGCTTTGTTCCGGCCCACGCGGAGGTCACGGCGAATATCGGCCCCCTGGCCCGGTACAACCGGGACAGGACCCTGGAGACAGCGGAGAAGATTCTGGAGGTCTGCCGGGAGCCCAGCTGCTTTGAGGCGGTTTTGCAGCGTCTGTTTACGGACTACGGCCTGCGGATGGATTTCCAGCAGTATGTGCTGGTGGGCAGCACAGTACGCTCCTATCTCTCCTGGCTGAAGGACACGGGGATGATCCAGGCGTCCTTTGAGGACAATCTGCTCCTGTGGCAGAAGGTCTGAGGATCCCCGGCAAATTCCCCGCTTGTCAGAACGAGGGATATTTGGTATACTATAGAAAAGATCCAGCCAAGGAGATGATACCATGTTGAACACAATCCTGTTCGATCTGGACGGCACGCTCGCGCCGTTTATGCAGGACGAATTTATCCGCGCTTACTTCCGCGCCCTCCTCAACCGCCTCACCCCCATGGGCTACGACGGGGAGAAGCTGACGAAGGCCCTCTGGAAGGGGACTGGGGCTATGGTGGCAAACACCGGTGAGTCCACCAACCGCCAGGTGTTCTGGAGCTCCTTCGTGGAGGATCTGGGGATGGAGGTCCTGAGCCTGGAGAGCATTTTGGAGGATTTCTACCAGCGGGACTTTGACGGGGTGGGCGTCATCCTGACAAGGCAGGCGGATCGGAGCGAACTGCTGCGCCGCCTGCGGGAGAAGGGATATGGTCTGGTGCTGGCCACCAACCCCATTTTCCCGGCCGCAGCGGTGGAGACCCGGCTGGGCTGGGTAGGGCTGTGCGGAGAGGACTTCGATCTTGTCACTACCTATGAGAACAGCCGCCACAGCAAGCCCAGCGCGGACTATTTCCGGGACATTTTGGCCGCTGTCGGGCGGGAGGCGGGGGAGTGCCTGATGATCGGCAACAACCCGGTGGACGATATGGCGGCGCTGGAGCTGGGAATGGAGGGCTATCTGGTCACGGACTGCATAGAGAACCCGGATAACCTCCCCATCGGCCAGTACCGCCACGGCAGCTTCGAGAGCCTGGAGGCTTATTTGGACAGCCTGCCCCCGGTGAAGTGAAAAATGAGACAGCAGGGCCGCTTCGGGAGATCCCCGGAGCGGCCCTGGCCGTTTATTTCAGCAGTTCCCCCAGCCGGGCCAGGAGCGCGTCCACGTCCGCCTCGGAGGATTGCCAGCTGGTGACTAAACGGATGCATGTCCGGCCGTCACCGGCGGAGCCCTGGCTCTCGAAGGTGAAATCCGCCGGCAGGGTAGACACCACATTGTCCGGCAGAACTGCGAAAACCTGATTGCTGGGGCTCTCCACCGCCAGGGGGACCCCCAGCGCCTTCAGCCCCGCCGTCAGACGCCGGCCCATGCGGTTGGCCTGAGCGGCCAGCTCCTGGTAGAGCCCGCCCTCCAGAATGGCGTTGAACTGGACCCCCAGCAGCCGGCCCTTGGCCAGAATGGCCCCCTGCTGCTTCATGTTGTGGCGGAAGCCCCGCTGAAGGCCGGGCCGGACGATGACCAGAGCCTCCCCGAAGAGCAGGCCGTTCTTGGTCCCGCCGATGGTGAAGGCGTCGCAGTAGGCGCCGTAGTCCTCAAAGGAGGTGTCCCCGGCGTCCATGGCGCAGCCCAGCCGCGCGCCGTCGCAGAAGAGGAAGAGGTTCCGCTCGTTGCAGACCTCCCGGAGGGCGCGCAGCTCCTCCCGAGAGTAGACAGTGCCCACCTCGGTGGTGTTGGAGATGTAGACCAGCTTGGGAGTGACCATGTGCTCCCCGCTGTGGTGATTGCAGACGTCGCGGAGGATGGCAGGGGTCAGCTTGCCGTCGGGGGTGGGGCAGTGGATGATCTTGTGGCCGTCCTGCTCCACAGCGCCGCTCTCGTGGGCGCAGATATGCCCGGCGTCCGGGGCAATAACCGCCTCATAGGAGCGCAGAAACGCCCCGATAGCGGTCTTGTTCACCTGGGTGCCGCCGGTGAAAAAGTGGACCGCCGCGCCGGGACAGGCGCACAGCTCACGGATGGTCTCAGCGGCGGCTTCGCAGTGCTCGTCGCAGCCGTAGCCCACCGTCAGCTCGCCGTTGGTCCGGCACAGGGCCTCCAGCACCGCCGGATGGGCGCCCATGCTGTAGTCGTTGCGGAAATGAATCATGATTTTCTCCTCTTTTCTGATGGTTTCTCCTGATGATTGGAATCCTTTGGCCGGTTGGGGTCCTCCGTCAGCATATCGTCAAAGTAGCCTTTGTGCTTAGCCGCCCGCTCGTCCATCCACCGGGCAAGCCTCGGGGTGATCCACAGGGACCCGCCTACAATGACCAGGAACAGGACCAGAAAAATAAGCGGCGCGGCGGTCTCGCCGATATGGCCTCTGAGCATGGATAACAGCATATGCGGACCTCCTCTAAGAAATGAAACAGGCGTCGCCGAAGGAAAAGAACCGGTACCGCTCCCGGACGGCCTCCTCATAGGCGGCTAAAACCTGTTCCCTTCCAGCCAGGGCGGAGACCAGCATGATCAGCGTGCTCTCCGGCAGATGGAAGTTGGTGATGAGCCCGTCGAGGACCTTGAACCGGTAGCCGGGGTAGATGAAGATATTCGTCCACCCGGACTTGGCCTCCAGATGCCCGTCCTCCGCCGCCCAGCTCTCAATAGTCCGGCAGGAGGTGGTGCCCACGCAGATGACCCGGCCCCCGCCGGCCTTTGTCCGGTTGACCAGCTCCGCCGTCTCCCGGGGGATGGTGCAGTATTCGCTGTGCATATCGTGGTCCGTGATCTCCGCCTCCTTCACCGGACGGAAGGTCCCCAGGCCCACATGCAGCGTCACGTACCCGATGGACACCCCCATAGCCCGGAT
Source organism: Oscillospiraceae bacterium (assembly GCA_029065305.1). Lineage (GTDB taxonomy): Bacteria > Bacillota > Clostridia > Oscillospirales > Oscillospiraceae > Pelethomonas. Next base: position 5,247 of record JAIEIQ010000136.1, on the reverse strand, counting down.
CTTCTCCATCAGCTCCCGGGTGAAGTGGAGGCCCGCCGTGGGGGCGGCGGCGGAGCCGGACACTTTGGCATATACCGTCTGATACCGCTCCCGGTCCTGGAGCTCCGCCTTGATATAGGGGGGGAGGGGCATCCGGCCCAGCCGCTCCAGAACCTCCAGAAAAATTCCATCGTAGGCAAAGCGGACCAGCCGGTTTCCGTCGGGCAGAGCCTCAATAATTTCCGCCGTCAGCTCCCTGGCTTCGCCGAAGGAGATTTTCGCCCCGGCCCGGAGCTTCTTCCCCGGCCGGACCAGGCACTCCCAGACGTTGTCCCCCCGGTCGGTGAGCAGCAGCACCTCGCAGGCCCCGCCCGGATTTCCGTCCGCCAGAACCCGGCTCCCAAGCAGGCGGGCGGGCAGCACCCGGGAGTCGTTCATAATCAGGCAGTCCCCGGGCCGCAGGAGGGAGGGCAGATCGTGAAAGTGCCGGTGCTCCCAGGCCCCGGTGTCCCTGTCCAGCACCAGCAGACGGGAGGCGTCCCGCCGCTCCAGGGGCGTCTGGGCGATGAGCTCCGGCGGGAGCTCGTAGTAAAAGTCATGTGTTTTCAAAGCGTTTATCCAATCCTCTCCAAGTCAATATCCGTATAGTAGAAGCGCAGAATCTCCTCGTACCCGAACCCCAGCTCCGCCATGGCCTTGGCCCCGTACTGGCTCATGCCCACGCCGTGGCCGTTCCCGGTGCCGGTGATGGTGATGCCGTCCCCGGAGGCCGCCGGGCCGGAGGTGGGGGAGAGGGGAGAGACGCCGGAGGAGGTGGCCGCGTAGGCCTCCCCGCCGCTGTAGGCGCTGGCGCTTCCCTCCTCCGAGAGGACATAGACCCCCTCCAGCGAAGGGAGCAGCGTTTCAGCGCTGTTGACGCAGTACCCGCCGTTCCCGCCGCCGCCGGTGATGGTGAAGCGCATGCTCTTGGTCCCCAGCACCAGGCGGCAGGCCTCCTTGGTGATGGTGAGGGTTTTCCCGTTTTTGTCCTGGAAGGTCACCGCCGCCGCGTTCCCCGTGGGAGTGGTCTGGGAGACGTAGGCGCTGGAGACCTGGCCGATGCTGTACCCCTTGCTCTGCAAAAGGGACGTGAGCTGCCCGAAGGTATAGTGGACAGAGTAAGTATACCCGGGAATGGAGATGGTTCCCTCATAGGGGTCCTCCTTCCCGACGAGATAGCCCCGGGCCTCGCTCCAGACGTTCTCCGCGCTCTCGCTGGCTCCGCCGTTGCTGGAGCAGTAGACAGTCTCGGCCCAGCGGCCCTGATAGGAGACGCCAATCCCCGCCGTCTCCGCCGCCGCCCGGTCGGAGTTGGCCGTGGCCAGGTTGGCCCCCTGGTAGACCTGGCAGTCCACGGTGTTGCAGACATCGAATCTGTAGCTGGCGTAGTGCTTGCTCTGGCAGAGGGCGTAGGTCCGGGCCACCACCGCCTGGGCCTTCAGCGCCTCCAGGGGCCAGGCGCTGTTCATCTCGTAGGGCAGCACCCCCCGGACATAGTCGTCTACGCTCACCACATTGATCACGTTCAGGCTTCCGCCGGTGCTCCGCCGGTACTCAAATCCGCCGTACCACTTGTAGCCCTTGAACCAGGTGAGGGTGTCGGATCCCTCGGGCTGGACGCCCAGGGCCCGGGCCCCGGAGCAGTCGAACTGAAAGAGCAGGTCCGATGTTCCGGTGACAGTGACATTCACCCCTGTGGCGCTGGGGGACACAGCCTCTCCCCGGAAGGGGCGGACCTCGCCCCGGCGGTCCTCCCAGGTGTAGGTGGCGTAGGTGGCGGCGGCAATCTCCGCCTCCTCCCGGCTGGCGAAGGAGCCCGCCCGGACCCGGTGCTCCCCGTCGATGTAGGCGGGGAAGGCGTCCTTGACCTGCTCTGCCGCCAGCAGGGCGTCCAGGAAGCTGTCAAAGACCCTGTCCAGCTCCACGTGGTACGCCGGTCCGGAGACGCCGTCGGCGGACATGGTGATCTTCTCCTCCTCCAGCCAGCCCACCTCCACAAAATCCCGGCTCTCCTCGTCAAACCAGCCCAGACGGTAGCCGGAGCCCTGGTAGTTCTGGAGGTTGGCGGAGGGGAGGGCGCTGGAGCCGTAGTAGAGGCCCACCTTGAGGGTGTCCTCCGCCGCCCAGGCCGGGGCGGTCAGAAGGGCCGCAGCCGCCAGGGCGAGGAGGAAGAGACGGAAATAGTATTTCATGAAACCTCCAAACGGGAAAAACTGTTGACACACCGGGAAAAATATGATATGAAAGAACGGTATGCTTTCAGGTGTGAGGGCGTATCGTAGTACAGTATACACGGGGCGGCGGGATTTTTCAACCCGGGAATCGACCAAATTCCCCTCCGCCCCCTATCTGTTTTGTGGAGGTTTCAGCTATGAAAGAGTATCGCGTAGGCGTCATCGGCGGCACCGGAATGGTGGGCCAGCGCTTTGTCACCCTCATGGAGGGCCACCCCTGGTTCCGCCTCACCGCCATCGCCGCCAGCGGCAGAAGCGCGGGCAAGACCTATGAGGAGGCGGTGGCGAACCGGTGGGCCATGACATCCCCCATCCCAGAGGAGGCCAAGGCCCTGACGGTTCTGGACGCCCAGGCGGACGCGGAGAAGATCGCCGGAATGGTGGATTTCGTCTTCTGCGCCGTGGACATGAAGAAGGAGGAGATCCAGGCCCTGGAGGAGAAGTACGCCAGACTGGAGTGCCCGGTCGTCTCCAACAACAGCGCCCACCGCTGGACCGGGGATGTACCCATGGTAGTGCCGGAGATCAACGCGGACCACATCCGGCTCATTGACGCCCAGCGCAAACGGCTGGGGACGAAGCGGGGCTTTATCGCCGTCAAGTCCAACTGCTCCCTCCAGTCCTACGTCCCCGCCCTGCACCCCCTGCGGAAATACGGCCTGGAGAAGGCTCTGGTCTGCACCTATCAGGCTATCTCCGGGGCGGGCAAGACCTTTGAGCGCTGGCCGGAGATGGTGGACAACTGCATCCCCTACATCGGCGGCGAGGAGGAGAAGAGCGAGCGGGAGCCCATGAAGCTGTGGGGGACCGTGGAGGACGGGAAGCTCGCCCTGGCCCAGGGGCCGTCCATCACCGCCCAGTGCTTCCGGGTGGCCTGCCAGGACGGCCATATGGCGGCGGTGTTCATGAAGTTCCAGGACGGCCGCAAGCCCACGGAGGAGCAGATCAAGGCCGATTGGGCCAATTTCTCTGGCCGGGCCCAGGAGCTGGCGCTGCCCTCCGCCCCCAAGCAGTTCCTGCACTACTTTGAGGAGCCGGACCGGCCCCAGACCAGACTGGACCGGATGCTGGAGAACGGCATGGCGGTGTCCGTGGGCCGTCTGCGGCCTGACACCCAGTATGATTACAAGTTTGTCTGCCTGAGCCACAACACCCTGCGGGGCGCCGCCGGCGGAGCGGTGCTGCTGGCGGAGCTGCTGTGTGCCGAGGGGTATATGGACCGCTGAGGGAGGAGATATCCGTATGGATTTGAAAAATACCAAGACGGCGGAAAATCTCCGGAAGGCGCTGGCGGGGGAGTCCATAGCGCGAAACAAGTACACCTATTTTGCGCAGGCTGCCCGGCTGTGCGGTGACGCCGAGGCTGCGGAAGCCTTCGAGCAGATGGCCAAAAACGAGATGATGCACGCCAAATTCTGGTTTGAGCAGCTTTACGGCAGGCCGGAGGATGTACAGGCGTGCCTGACCCAGGCCGCTCAGGGCGAGTACAGCGAATGGCACGATATGTACCCGGACTTTGCCCGGCAGGCCCGGGAAGAGGGCTTTGAGGACCTGGCGATCATGTTTGAGAAGGTTGCGGCCATTGAGCGCAGCCATGAGAGCCGGTTTATGACGTTGCTGGCGGAGCGGAGCGGAACCCATTCTCCGGCCGAATCTGCCGCCGCTGAAAAGAGCGCTCCGAAGCAGAAGAAGGAGGGCTACCGCTGCCAGTTCTGCGGCGCGGTGTTCGCGGATCGCCCGGATGTGTGTGACACCTGCGGGGCTATCGGCGCGTTTGAGTACACGGTGTATTACGAGTAGAGCCCGCGCCGCGCACCGCCGGAGCACCTTTAGGCGCTGGACCGCATAGACTGTTCCTATACACACCATTTGTATGTATAGGAGGCGTCTATGAAACAGCCCATCTTCACCGGCTCCGGCACAGCCGTTGTCACGCCCTTTACCAACGACGGGGTGGACTGCCCCGCCTTTAAAAAACTGCTGGACTTCCAGCTGGAAAACGGCACCGACGCTATTATCGTCTGCGGCACCACCGGCGAAGCCGCCACCATGAGCTACATAGAGCGGATGCGGACCATTGAAGCCGCTGTCCGCTATGTGGACGGGAGGGTTCCTGTCATCGCCGGTACTGGCTCCAACAGCACCGGGAACGCCGTCACCCTCTCCAGGGACGCCGCCCAGGCGGGGGTGGACGGACTGCTGGTGGTGACGCCCTTCTACAATAAAGCCACCCAGGAGGGCCTTGTCCGCCACTATACCGCTATCGCCGATCAGGTGGAGAAGCGCCTGATTGTCTACAACGTACCCTCCCGCACCGGGGTAAAGTGTACGGCGGAAACTTACGCCCGGCTGGCGGAACACCCCGGCATCCTGGGGGTCAAGGAGGCCAGCGGCGATTTGGCGCTGGTTCAGAAAACCAGGGAGCTCTGCCCCGAGGACTTCTATATTTGGTCCGGCAACGACGACGAAACCGCCGCTATTATGCTCCTGGGGGGCAAGGGGGTTATCTCTGTAGCCGCCAATGTGGTCCCTAGGGAGATGCACGAGCTGGCGGCGGCGTGTCTGGCGGGGGACTTTGTCCGGGGCGGCGCGATGCAGCTGAAGCTGCGGAAGCTGTGCGAGGCCCTCTTCTGGGAGGTGAACCCCATCCCCGTCAAAACCGCTCTGGCCCAAATGGGGTACTGTCAGGAGATCTTCCGTCTGCCCCTGTGCGAAATGGGCGCGGAAAACCGGCGGCGGCTGGAGAAGGTGCTGGAGGAATACGGCCTGATCTGAGAAAAAGCGGTGGCGGAAATGGTTTTGAACAGAAGAAAAGACACGGAGGAAGACAGCGGATGTTCCAAGTAATCAAACAGGAGGACCGCGCCCGTCGGGGGCGGTTCTCCTGTGCCCACGGCGGGGAAGTGCAGACCCCCGTTTTTATGAATGTGGGCACCCAGGGGGCCATCAAGGGGGCCGTCAGCGCCCACGATCTGAAGGCGCTCAAATGACAGAT
>JAIEIQ010000135.1 GCA_029065305.1 Oscillospiraceae bacterium | reverse complement strand
TGATGGTGTCGCAGAAGCCGGCCAGGGCCTCGTCAATGGAGTTGTCCACGATTTCGTAAACCAGATGGTGCAGGCCGGACTCGCTGGTGGAGCCGATGTACATGCCGGGGCGCTTGCGCACCGCCTCCAGACCCTCCAGGACCTGGATCTCCGACCCGCCGTAGGCGTGGTCCACCTGGGTTGTGTTCATCTCAAGTTCATTCTGTTCAGTCATATGATTCTCCTAACGCAAAAACTGGGTAGTTCCATTCCGGGCCCCGCCGGGACCGGCAAGCCGCCCCTGAAGGGTGGCGGGAGACATGGGGGATAGGTAGACCCTCTGCCAGCCGCCTCTGGGACAGCAGACCACCAGGGATTTGGGCAGATCCTCCCCGATGGGCAGGAGCATCCCCTCCTCCTGGGCCCGCTCCAGAAAGCGGCGGGTGTGGATGGAGGTGGTGGCGTTGTCCAGATCGAAAACAGCCGCTACCTCCCGGGACGGGACGGTGACGCCGCCGCCCAGGTGTACATACATGGCTAGCCCTCCTTCTCCAGAGACACGCCGCCGGAGCACACCCGGTAGACATTCCCCCGGAGCAGCGTGTGGAGCCGGTCCTCCTCGCAGCAGGTGATGAAGATCTGCCCGCCGCCCACCCGGTTGAGCACAAATTCCTGCCGCTTGGGGTCCAGCTCGCTGAGCACATCGTCCAGCAGCAGCACCGGGTACTCCCCCAGGAGCTCCCGGTGGATCTCCCGCGCCGCCAGCTTCAGGGACAGCGCCGCCGTCCGGGTCTGGCCTTGGGAGGCGAAGGACTTGGCGCTCAGGCCGTCCAGCAGCACCTCCAGATCGTCCTTGTGGGGGCCGGAGAGGCACTGTCGGCTGGAGACCTCGGCGTAGTGGTGGGCCCGCTGGTGCTCCACCAGTTGCATCAGCAGCACCCGCTCGTCGGCCAGGGGATCCGTGACGGTCTTCACGGTCTGGTAGGACACGGATAACGTCTCTCGTCCGCCGGAGCACTCCCCGTAGGCCGCCGCCGCGTGGCGGGCCAGACGCTGGACAAACCGGGAGCGGTAGTGGATGAGCACCGCCCCCGTCTCCGCCATGCGCAGGTTGAAGTCCGGCAGGGTGGCGATGAGATCCGGCCTCTCGGCGCAGTCCCGGAGAATCCGGGTCTTGTGCTCGTGGAGGCGGGTGTACTCGGCCAGGGCGGCGGCGTACCGGGGCCGCAGCTGGCAGAGGGAGGCGTCCAGAAAGCGGCGGCGCTGGATGGGCCCCTCCCGGATGAGCTGGAGGTCCTCCGGGCTGAAAAAGACCGTGTTGAGGACGCCGCTGAGCTCCGAGGCGGTCTTGGCCGGGACCTTGTTGATGGTGATCCGCTTCCGCCGACCGCCCCCGGCCTCAATGCGGCTGGTGAAGGACCGGTCCCGGGAGAAGATGGTCCCCTCCAGGAGAAAGCCGTCCTGCTCCAGGCGGATAAGCTCCCGGTCCGACCGGGTCCGGGGGGACTTGCCGCAGGCCAGACACACCATGGCCTCCAGGAGGTTGGTCTTGCCCTGGGCGTTCTCCCCGCAGATGACGTTGCACTGGGGGTGGAAGCGGATCTCCTCCCGCTGGTAGTTGCGGAAGTTCTCCAGCAGAATGCCGTCAATCCGCATAGGCTGCGGTATAGTCCTTGCCCTGGAAGGAGATCACGTCCCCGGGGCGGATCTTCTTCCCCCGCTGGAGGCAGATTTCACCGTTTACGGAGACCTGTCCGTCCAGGATAAGGACCTTGGCCTCCCCGCCGGTGCCCACCAGGCTTGCCAGCTTCATGAGGTCCTGGAGCTTGATGAATTCAGTTGTGATGGGGATTGTTTCCATAGTAAGTCTTTCCTGTCAGCTGTTTTTCAGACGCACGGGCAGCACCATATAGAGAAAATTCTCCTCCCCCTCCACAGGGGCGATGATACAGGGGGAGATGCCGGTATTCAGCTCCAGCCGGACCTTGTCCGCCGGGGCGTACTTGAGGGCGTCCATCAGGTAGCGGTTATTGAAGCCGATTTCCAGGCCGTTTCCGTCCCCCTCCACGCGGCAGACATCCCGGGCCTCTCCGCTGGCGGTTTTGGCGGAGAGCGTGGCCTTATCCAGCTCAAAGACGCAGCGGACAGGGCTCTTCTGCTTATCGGAGATGACGACGCTCACACGGTCGATGGAGGCCATGAGGGATTTGCTGTCCGCCGTCAGAATGATGGGGTTTGTCCGGGGGATAGCCGCCCGGTAGTCCAAAAACTCCCCCTCCAGGCGGCGGCAGATGAGCTGGGTGGGGCCTACCTCGAAGAGGAGGTGGCGGCTGCCCAGGGTGATGGAGGCGGGGTCGTCGGCGTCGCCGCAGATTTTTTCCACCTCGTTGAGGGCGGAACCGGGGGCGACGAACCGGAAGGCGCCGCTTCCTGAATTTTCCAGTTTCTCCCTGCGGAGGGCCAGTCGGAAGCCGTCCACACTGACGACCGTCAGGGACTGTTCCTCGATCTCGAAGAGGGAGCCGGTGTGGACCGGGCGGGCTTCGTTGGTGGAGACGGCGAAGGATGTTTCGCCGATCATGGTTTTCAGGAGGCGCTGATTGATGGAGACGGAGTATTCGTCCTCTACCTCCGGGAGATCGGGGTAGTCGTCGGCGGGGATGGCGGTCATGTTGTAGGAGGCGTCGCCGCAGATCAGGGTGATATTTAAGCTGCTGTCGCAGGAGAAGCTGACTACGTCGTCGGGCAGGCGGCGGACCATGTCGCCGAAGAGCCGGGCGTTGACAGCCAGACAGCCGTCCTCCGTGACGCTGGCGTCCACAGCGGTGCGGATGCCGGTCTGCATGTTGTAGCCGGAGATAGTCAGCCGGCTGTCCGCCTGGAGCAGAAGGCCCTCCAGAGCGGGGATGGAGCTCTTGGGTGAGACAGCCCGGGAGGCGGTGTTGATGGCGTTGAGCAGGATCGCCTTCTCACAGGAGAATCGCATGGCGTTTTTGTCCTTTCAGAAAATTTGGTCCGGGCGGCATATTCCCGGTATGAGAAGAATAAAATAGTTTTTTTAGCAGTAGGGTTAGTAGAGAAAATTTTTGTGGATAAGGGGCGGAAACCGTTGGAAACAGAGAGAAAGGGTTTCCACAGGGGGTGTGGATAAGGGGGTGCGTTTTCCGCCGGTTTCCACAGGGTCTGGGGCAGGGATCGGTTTCCACGGGTTTTACACGGTTGATGTTGGTTATATTGTGGAAAACAGTGGGGAAAATGTTGATTTGTGCCAGGGCTATTTGGTGGAGTTGATATTGGTGGTGATGGCCTTGACGGTTTCAGCGAAGGCGGGGCTGCTCTTCATCTGCTTTTCTACCTTTTTGAGGGCGTTGTAGACCGTGGCGTGGTCCCGGCCTCCGAAGAGCTTGCCGGTGTCGTCCTGGGAGAGGCTGGTCAGGCGGCGGATGAGGTACATAGCCACCTGCCGGGCGTTCAGGCAGTCCCGGCTCCTGGAGGGGCCCCGGAGCTGGTCCTCCTCAATGTGGTAGTAGCGGCAGACCTCCTTGATGATGTTCTCCGGGGTGATGCGGAACTCGTTGGACTGGCTCATGTCCTGGATAGCCCGGTCAGCGGTCTCCCGGTTGACCGGCATTCCGTGGAGCTCCTTGAAGGCCTTTATTTTTTTGATGGTTCCCTCCAGCTGGCGGACGTTGGCGGTGATCTTGGTGGCGATGTGGTTGGCCGTCTCGTCGTCCAGGATGAACCCCAGCTGGACAGCCTTGTTTTTCAGGATGGCGATGCGGGTCTCCAGATCCGGCGGCTTTACGTCGGTGAGGAGGCCCCACTCAAAGCGGGTGCGCAGCCGGTCGTCCAGGAGGGTCATCTCGTGGGGAGGCCGGTCGGAGGTGAGGACGATCTGCTTCTTCGCCTCAAAGAGGGTGTTGAAGGTGTGGAAAAACTCGTTCTGCACCTGGTCCTTGCCGGCCAGGAACTGGACGTCATCCACCAGCAGCAGGTCCGCCTCCCGGTACTTGGTGCGGAATTCGCTGCCCCGGCCAGCCCGGATGAGCTCGATAAACTCGTTGATGAAGTCGTCGCCCTTGATGTAGACCAGACGGGCGCTGCGGTCCCGGGAGCGGATGACGTGGGCGATGGCGTAGAGCAGGTGGGTCTTGCCCAGGCCAGAGTCTCCGTAGATGAGCAGGGGGTTGTAGTGCTGGCCCGGGGCGTCAGCCACCGCCTGGGCGGCGGCGTGGGCCATGGTGTTGGAGGGACCCACCACGAAGGTGTCAAAGGTGAACTCCCCGGACTCCATCAGGGACACCGGCTTTTTCTCCTCCGGGTGGCGGTAGAGGCGCAGGCCCTCGTCGTCCAGCAGGCGGACGGCCATGTCGGAGGAGAAGATGTCCTTCAGACTGGCCTCGATGCTGGGGAGGAAGCGGTCCTGGATATTATTGCGCTTGAAGTCGTTGGGGCAGTGGAGCACCAGGGTGTTCCCCTCCAGGGCGACCACTGTCGTCTCGTCAAACCAGGTCTTGATGGTGGTCTCCGACAGGTCCTCCCGGAGGCGGGTGAGGATCATGGTCCAGATATCGGCTACAGACTGCATAGAAGCTCTCCCTTTTTCTGTATGGGCCCCGCAGGGCCGGTATTTCCTTAACTGGAATAGTATATCAGAACCGCCGGGAAAATGCAATACATACTTATTCTAATATAAGAAAAATAGAGTGGGACAGGGGGAGCGGGGGGAAGCCGTCCGCCTTTCCGCGGTTGATTTCTCAGAAAAAGGCGGAATTTTAGGTTGACACACCCCTCAATTTTATGTATAATGAATTTCACTGTCAAAAGGCAGGTTTTTTCTTGTCAACTGCGGGGCGCGCCCTCGGGACGCCCGCCGTCGAGTAGTGCGGCGCTTTGCCGTACAGCAGATTCTGAACAGGAGGTGTATGCAAATGTTCCGTACCTATCAGCCCAAGAAGCGCCAGCGCTCCAAGGAGCACGGCTTCCGCAAGAGAATGCGGACCGCCAACGGCCGCAAGGTGCTCGCCCGCCGCCGGGCCAAGGGCCGCGCTCGCCTGACCCACTGAGTAAAGCGGAGCTTGCATCGCGAATAGATGGATCACGGGGACGGTCAGGGCGTTTTCCTGCCGTCCCTTGGGCTTTTTTCCGGAGGGAGGCGGGGCAGTGAGGGATACCATTAAGGAAAACCGGGCGTTCAAGCGGATGTACGCCAAGGCAAAGTCCGTTGTCACCCCGTCCATGGTGGTCTACTGCCGCCGGGGCCGGTTCGGGAAAAACCGCCTGGGCGTCACTGTCAGCACCAAGCTGGGCGGCGCCGTGGTCCGCAACCGGGCCAGGCGGCGGCTCCGGGAGGTCTTTCGCCTGGCACAGCCGGAGATGAAGCGGGGCTGGGATGTGATCCTGGTGGCCAGGGCGCGGTCGGTGGACGGGCCCTGGCGGAAGCTGACAGCCGATTTCCGGCGGGCCTGCCGGGAGCTGGGGCTCATGGAGGAGGAGGAAAAATGAAACGCCTCCTTATCCGGCTTATCCGCTTCTATCAGCGCTCCATCTCCCCTGGTCTGCCCCCTCGGTGCCGCTTTATCCCCACCTGCTCCCAGTATGCCCTGGAGGCCGTGGAGAAGTACGGGGCGGCGAGGGGCGGGTGGCTGGCCCTCCGGCGCTTTCTGCGATGCCACCCCTTCTACAAGGGGCCCCTTTACGACCCGGTCCCCTAGGGCCGGGCGTCCATCGACTTTTCAATCGGAGGAAAAACGTCAATGTTTGGTGCCTTTGGCAAAATCGTCAGCCTGCCCTTCGCGGCGGTGCTGCGGGGATTGTACGCCGTCACCGGGTCCTACGGCGCGTCTATCATCCTGTTCAGTCTGGTGGTCACCCTGATCATGGTGCCCCTCCAGATGAAGTCCAAGCGCAGCATGATCCGCATGGGCATGATGTCCAGCAAGCAGGCGGAGCTGCAGAAGCAGTACGCCAACAACCAGCAGAAGTATCAGGAGGAGCTGGCAAAGCTCTACCAGGAGGAGGGCATCAACCCCATGGGCGGGTGCCTGTGGTCCCTGGTGCCTATGTTTATCCTTGTCCCCCTGTACTCCATCATCCGCCAGCCCCTCAGCTATTTTATGGGGATCGGCGAGAGCGCCTGCGACGCTCTGCGGAAGGCCGCAGAGGGGCTGGGCTACGCGGCGGAGACCATGTCCAACGGGGCTTTCGGCGCCTATGAGCAGATCGATCTGGCCAACTTTATCTCCCAGAACTGGGACAGGTACGACTGGTCCGGCATCGAGGGCGTGGGCAGCAAGCTGCTCCATATGCAATTCGATTTCCTGGGGGTCGATCTGAGCCTTCAGCCCCAGGCGGCAATCAAGAATTTTGCCCCGGAGTGGGGGATGATTGGGCTGATTCTGATCCCCGTGCTGGCCGCGGCCCTCAACTATGTGCAGACCATCGTGATCAGCAGATCCAACGGCCAGAGCCAGGAGCAGCAGGCCAGCATGAAGATGATGAACATCATGATGCCCCTGATGAGTATCTGGTTCTGCTTCGTTATGCCCGCCGGACTGGGCCTGTACTGGATTGCCAACAGCCTGTGGCTTATGATCCGCGAGTACCTGCTTGGCAGATTCTACACCAAGAAGATCAACGCCGAGGAGGAGGAGCGGGCCGCCAAGCGGGAGGCCGCGCGGAAGCTGCGCATGGAGGAGGCCAAGAAAAAGGCCCAGGAGCAGCGGGAGACAGAGTCCAAAAAGCCCAGAAGGGTCCAGCAGCCCAAGCAGAGCGGCCCCTCCACCACCGAGGCGGGCCGGGTGGACAACCGCCCCTATGCCCGGGGCCGCAGCTACAGGGCAGACCGATATGATACGGAGGAGTAAATACCCGATATGGCAATGAAGTATCTTGACATGACGGGCAAGACCGAGGAGGAGGCTGTCAGCAAGGCGCTGGCGGAGCTGGGCCTCGACCGGGATGATGTGTCCGTTGAGATTTTGGAGAGAGCGAAGAAGGGTCTGTTCGGCATCGGCGCCAGCCCCGCCAAGGTCCGTGTGACCTACGGCCTGGAGGATCCGGAGCCGGTGCGGGAGGTGAGCGCGCCGGAGAAGCGGCCCGCTCCGGAGATTCGGGAGATCCGGGAGGAGGTCCCTGCGGCTTCTGCCCCTGTGCCGGAGAGACGGGAGCGCTCCGAGCGGCCGGAGCGCCGCCGCCGGAGGGCAGGGGAGAGCCGTCCCAGGCCGGAGCAGCGGAGAGATGAGGAGCGGACGGAGGATGTGCCGCTGCCGCCGCCGGTGGATTTAGGGGAGCCCTGCGGAGTCGATGACGAGAAGGCGGTGCAGATCCGGACGTTCCTGACCGGGCTGCTGGAGCACATGAACAGCACTGCTGTTATCAACGTCTATCAGCCAGAGAAGGGCCGGTACAAGGTCTTTCTGGAGGGGGAGAAGATGGGGCAGCTCATCGGGCGGAGAGGGGAGACCCTGGACGCCATCCAGCAGCTGGCCAACTACGCCGTCAACCGGGGCGCGGACAAGCGGGTGCGGATCCATGTGGACGCGGAGAACTACCGCCTCAAGCGGGAGCAGAGCCTCCAGAAGCTGGCGCTGAAGGTGGCGGGGAAGGTGATCCGCTACAAGAGAAGCGTGCCGCTGGAGCCCATGAACGCCTACGAGCGCCACGTAATCCACACCGCTTTGCAGAATGTGGAAAACATCACCACCTACTCCATGGGGACGGACCCCAACCGGCGGGTGATTGTGGCCTACGACCGGGAAAAGAGGAATCAGGAGCAGGCGTAGGACGCCTGGGGGGAAGAAGCGGGCCGGCGGGGGAGCCGGCCCCCGCAGCCGGTCGAAAAAATATGGCAACCGGCCCCCGTTTTACGGTAAAGAAGATAAAAAAAG
>JAIEIQ010000134.1 GCA_029065305.1 Oscillospiraceae bacterium | reverse complement strand
GCCCCCGGAGGGTGCGCAGCTCCTCCCCGCTCTTGGGCGCGATGTCTGTTATGCGGGCGAAGCAGCCGATGGTCTCGATACCGGGGAAATACCGGTGAATCAGCCCGGCGATGGCCTCCAGCTTCTTCGGGTGGAGGACGAAGGGGTTCGCCCCCACCAGGAAGGCCCGGCGGGGCAGCGCCGGTCTGGGCATGTCCCGCAGGCGGGCGGAGAGCTGCATGATGGGGTCGGTGTACAGGAGCTGTGCCTCCCGCAGGTCCTCCTCGATCTCGTCCAGGGGCGACATCCGGAAGCGGAAGGGCAGGTCCTCGTACAGGGTGCAGAATTTGCAGGCGTGGTGGGTGCATCCGGCGGTGGCCTGGATCAGCAGTGAGTACGCCTCGTAGGGCGGACGCCAGATGGTTCCGTCAAAGTGCATGTGATCCGTCTCCTCTCAAAGGTCAGTCGGGAGCTTCCCGCTGGCGTTATGGTACATCCTTCGCCGGATCAATACAAGTACGCAACTTTTTTAGTGACAGTATCCTTTTTTGTACCAATGAAAGGAGATGCGGCATGACCGGGAATAAATTTCAGGCCCAGGATATGATGGCCCGCTGCGTCCCCATGGCCAGCGTGCAGGCGGTGCTGGGGGGCAAGTGGAAGATTCTGATCCTGTGGTATGTGGCCCTCTACAGGGTCCAGCGGTTCGGTCAGCTCATGCGGCGGCTGGACGGGATCACCCAGTCCTCCCTGACCAAGCAGCTGCGGGAGCTGGAGCGGGACGGGTTCCTCCACCGGGAGATCTACCGGGAGATTCCCCCCAGGGTGGAGTACTCCCTGACGGAGCTGGGGCAGAGCTTTGTGCCGGTGCTGGTGCAGATGATGCGCTGGAGCGAGGCCCACCTCTGCCCGCCGGGGTATGTCAGCCCTTACGGAGATGGGGAGAGCCTTCTCCAGGACTTTCAAAAATAGAGCGGGACCGGGCGCGTTCATGTCGCCCGATCCCGCTTTTCTTCCGTCCTAGCCCAACTGCTTTTCAAAGGCCAGCTTCCCGCTGCCCTGGAACACAACCACGCCGCAGTTGGCAAAACCGTTCTTTTTCAGGATGTGCTGCATCCGCTCATTGGGGAAATCCGTGTCAATCCGGATGGCAAACACCCCCCGCTCCACGCACAGCGCCTCTATCAGGTGGAAGGCCGCGTCCGCCAGCCCCATCCCCCGGAAACGGCTGTCGAAGGCCATCCGGTGGACCACGGCGTAGGGCTCCTCCGTTTTCCAGGCCCCCTCAATCTCTCTGTAGGCGGGCTCGCCGCCGAAGTCGATGCACATATACCCGGCAATCGCCCCGTCCACCCGCAGGACATACCCCTTTCCGGTGCGCATGTCCTCCAGAAGCGTATCCCGGTTGGGATAGTCCTCCGTCCACTGGACAAAGCCCTGCGCCCTCTGAAAGGCCCGCCCCATGTCGATAATGCCCGCGCAGATTTCGATATCCTCCGGCCGGGCCGGCTCCAGCTGCTTCATTTATCTCTCTCCTTCCGGCCCGCCTCGGGGCTCCGCCCATTCTATCACGGTTCCCGCCCCATGACAAGCCCCTCTTTTGGATCAGCCCTCCGCCGGGCACTGCTTTCCGGCGTGGTCCATGTAGTACTCCTCCTGCAAAATGATCTGGGAGATGGGCACCACCGTGTAGCCATTGCCCTGCAAATACTCCAGAATGGCGGGCAGGGCCTCCGGCGTGTGGATGGCGGCGTTGTGGAAGAGGCAGATGGAGCCGCTGGTCACCTTCCCCGTCACCCGCTTGGTGATGTCCGAGGCCGGCAGCTCCTTCCAGTCCAGGCTGTCCACATCCCACTGGATGGGCTCCATGCCGATGGAGCGGATGGCGGCAATGACGTGGTCGTCGTACTCGCCGTAAGGACAGCGGATTAAGGTGGGCCGCACGCCGGTGACGGCCTCAATCTTGTCGTTGCACTCGTTGACGTCGGCGATGATCTCCTCGGTGGACAGGCTGTTGTAGTGGGCGTGGTCGGCGCTGTGGTTCATGACCTCGTGGCCCGCGTCGTGGAGGGCCTTGACGGACTCGGGGTACTTATCCACCCACTCGCCCACCACAAAGAAGGTGGCCTTCACGTTGTACTTGGCCAGGATGTCAATGAGCTGCTGGGTGTCCTCGTTGCCCCAGGCGGCGTCAAAGCTGATGGACACCAGCTTGTCATCCCGGTCCACGCAGTAGATGGGCAGCTGCCGCTCCGAGGCCGAGGCCGCTACCGCCGCCGGCAGATTCACCACCCAGAAGATGGCCGCCGCCAGCAGCGCCCCCGCCAGCACCATCAGGTGGCGCTTGCGCAGTACGAATATCTTCATTTCCATATCCTCCCCTTTTGATTTTGCTAGAGTGTATGTGCGGGAGGCGTTGTCCTATGCGCGGGATTTCCTGCGAATGGGCTTGAATTCCCGGGTGAGAGTATGTATAATGGATTCAATATTATTTGTGGAGGTTCGCGGAGATGAATAAACGATGGAATCTGATGCGCGGGGCGCTGGCCGCGCTGGTTTGTCTGGCGATGGTGCTGGTTTGGGTTCCGGAGGAGGCGATGGCGGCGGATGATGAGATACATGTGGAAGTCTTTTATAGTAATGTTAATAACGCGCAGGGAGAAGCTGCCTTTGTAAAGTTAATAAAATATATTTATGAAAATACAATTATTAACTACAAGGCACAATATCCAATTTCTGTAACAATAAATCCTGAAAATGATTTTTCCAAATTAACCTCGCCGGGCTCTTTGTCTGTAGAAAATACCCAGTTGATAATCATTGTTACCCCCAAGTATTCTCTAGTTGATAGAAAAAATGAAAATCCAGTACTGAAGAATTATGTAGAATCTGGGGGATGTCTATGGTTATGTGGAGAGCACAACGATCGCTATGCAGAGGCAGAAAATAAAAATATTTCACAACTCTTTTCAGGACTTGCTACATCTTTTGAATCCTCCGGCTCTTATCAGCTTAATGATGACTCAGTTCATGCTTGGGGTAATAGTTCCGGACACTACCAATCCCTTCCCCATCAATTTTTTGAATGTTTTACTAAATTATCAGATAACGATTTCACAGAGAATAACTTCGACTTAAATTATTTAGCTGAGTTAGATACAAATCACGACTTGGGTAAAGTAAACTCTTTCGGAACCTATCAACATGTAGTTTTATCAGCAGCCAACTCCATTACTTATCAAGGAGATAATATTTTTCAACCTGTTATTACTTATAAGGGAAAAACTTATATGGTTGACGCTCAATTAGGAAACGGCTATTTAACAGTATCTGCGGATATAAATTTGATGTATCAGAAAACATCTGGCATTTCTACTCAGTATCAATATCTTCCCTGGGCAGCGCAGATTTTATACAATTTCCTGGACAGAAGCGTTGAAAGCATTGAAGCGGTCGCCCATACACACAACTGGGAATATACCGCAGATGGAAGCACCCTTTATGCGTATTGTGTACAAGCGCCTGATGCAGGCAAACAGCCTTGTGCTTATTTTGTCGAAGAAGCAGACAGAGAGAACGACAACTACAAAGATAAGGCCGTTAAAATCTCTACATTAACACCTGATATGGATTATACCGGAAATGTTTATAATAAAGATGAGCAAAAAGACGAAAACTTTTCACAAACCGGCGTCGGCATTAATAATGTAAAAAATTTTTATTATAAAGCGGACGAAAACGGAGAGCCAACAGGCGAATCACTGCCTGGAGCTCCAAGTGAAGTGGGCTCTTACGTATTAGTGGCAACACTTGAGGTCAACGGTAAAACACTCAAAGCGAAGAGCACCTTCAAGATCAATCCAGTAGAAGCCCCTCCCACCGTCACCGCCCGCGATTACACCGGCGTCTACGACGGCCAGCCCCACAGCATCACCGTGACCGCCCCCGCCGGTACGAACGTGACCTACAGCACGGACGGCATAAACTACAGCGCGGCAAACCCTGCGTACACAAATGCAGGCACCTACACAATACATTATGATGTAGACGGCACAAAAGGCACTGCCGCCGTGCGGATCACCCCCCGCACCGTAAGCATCCGCTGGAGCGAGGAGACCGCCTTCCGCTATACCGGCGAGCCCCAGGCCCCCACCGCCGAGGCCGAGGGCCTTCTTCCCGGCGATACCTGCGAGGTTGAGGTTTCCGGAGCCCAGACGGAGCCGGGCGACTATACCGCCGAGGCGGTCCGCCTGAGCAATCCCAACTACCGCCTGCCCACCTCCGGCACAACCCAGGAATTCCGCATCATCAGGGCGAGCACCAGCGCGCCCAGCACCCCGTCCTATCCCATCATCGTCCGGGATGAGGCCCCGGAGGGCGGGCTTGTCCGCGCCAGCCGGGACTGGTCCCACCGGGGAGCCACCATCACTGTCACCGCCGAGCCCCTGGAGGGCTTCCGTCTGGAGCAAGTAACCGCTGTCACCCGGGACGGCAAATCCCTCCGCCTCACGGAGAAGGAGGGGAGCGGCTGCAAATATACCTTTACTATGCCCGCCGACAAGGTCTTTGTGGAGGCGGTCTTTTCCCGCGAGGAGACCGCCTCCACCGCCGGGACCGGCGGTGAGGATGCGCCTGCCGAGCCGGAGATCCACGCTGTATCGGAGAGCCCCGCTGTGCCGGAGGGCACCGCCCTCACCTGCCCCGGAGTCACCGCCTGCCCCATCTGGCCCTATTTTGACGCCAACCCCTCCGCGTGGTACCACGACGGCGTCCACTACTGCCTGGAAACCGGCCTGATGACAGGCTACGACGACGCCACTTTCCGGCCCCGGGACACCGTCAGCCGTGCTGAGGCCCTGGTCATGCTCTGGCGTCTGCGGGGCTCTCCCGCAGCGGACAGCGCCCCCGCCTTCATGGATGTCAGCGAAGCCGCGTGGTACGCCGGAGCGGTCCGCTGGGCCGCGTCGGAAAGCATCGTCCTCGGTACCGGCACCGGCCGCTTCGCCCCCGGCGAGATGCTGACCCACCGCCAGCTGAACACCATTCTCCAGCGCTGTGCCCAGTCCATGGGCCTGGAGCCCCCGGCCCTCATGGGCGAGGATCCCGCCGCCCTGGTGAGCCGGGCTCAGGCCGCTGTGGCTCTGGCGGACTTTGCGCAGAATACGTTAAAATAACCACAATCCCCGTTTACAAATCCTTCCCCAGGTGGTATACTCTCCCTGAAAGCGGGGTGAGTGCGGAATGAAGGAGCGGATCTACCGCCTGCTGCTGGAGAACGAGGGGCGCTTCCTCTCCGGCCAGGAGATCAGCGCGCAGCTGGGTGTCACCCGGGCCGCTGTCTGGAAAGCCATCGACGCCCTCCGCCGGGACGGCTATACCGTGGAGGCCCGGACGGGTCTGGGCTACCGCCTGCTGGGAATGCCGGACGCGCTGACGGAGCGGGAGATCCGGCGGTATCTGCCGGCGGACGGCCCGGCGGAGCTGCGGTGCTTTGACGAGATTGACTCCACCAATTCCTATCTGAAGCGGGAGGCTCTGTCCGGAGCCCCCCACAAAACCGCCGCCGTAGCCAACCGGCAGACCGCCGGGCGGGGCCGGATGGCCCGGACCTTCCTCTCCCCGGTGGACCGGGGGGTCTACCTGTCCCTGCTCCTGCGGCCCCAGCTGCCGCCGGAGGCCCTGCTGGGGGCCACAGGGATGGCGGCGGTGGCGGTGTGCGACGCGGTGGAGAAAACCGCCGGGGTGCGCCCGGGCATCAAGTGGACCAATGATCTGGTCCTCCACAACAGGAAGCTGTGCGGCATCCTGACGGAGCTGGCCCTGGAGGGCGAGACGGGCCGGGCGGAGTCCCTGATCATCGGGGCCGGGGTCAACGTGAGCCAGACGCCGGAGGATTTCGGCCCCGAGGTCTCGGCTATGGCTACCAGCCTGGCGCAGGAGGGATATCCCGTCTCCCGTCCGGCTCTGGCGGCGGCGATGATCGAGGCCTTCTGCCGGCTGGGGGACAGTCTGGGGGGCGATATCTCCTCCTGGGCGGCGGCCTACCGCCGGGACTGCATCACTCTGGGGAAGGACGTCCGCCTGCTGTGGACCGACGGGCAGAAGCGGGCCTGGGCTCTGGACATCGACGATCAGTTCGGCCTGGTGGTCCGGCTGGAGGACGGAACAGAGACCACCGTCCGCACCGGGGAGGTGTCGGTCCGGGGCCTGTACGGCTACGCGGAGTGACGGGCCTATGAAAATCGCGGTCATGGGCTACAGCGGCTCCGGGAAATCCACTCTAGCCCGGGCCTTGGGGGAGCGGTACGGGGTGGAGGTGCTCCACCTGGACATGGTGCAGTTTCTGCCGGGCTGGGAGATCCGCCCGGACGGGGACAAGGAGCGGATGGTCCGGGAGTTCCTGGATACCCGCGAGGGCTGGGTGGTGGACGGAACCTACTCCCGGCTCTCCTTCCGGCGGCGGCTGGAGGAGGCGGATCTCATCGTCCTGATGCTCTTCAACCGCTTCACCGCCCTCTGGCGGGTGACGAAGCGGTATCTGTCCAACCGGGGCAGGTCCCGGCCCGATATGGCGGAGGGCTGTTCGGAGAAGCTGGACGCCGAGTTCGTCTGGTGGGTCCTCCACAAGGGCCGCAGCCGCCGGGACAGGGAGCGCTGGCGGCAGATTGCCGCTCAATACAGCGAAAAAACCGTCCTTCTGAAAAACCAGCGGCAGATTGACGCCTTTCTGCTGGCGAAAAGCATAGACGCCGGGTGATCGGGAATTTTTTTGACTTTATAAGATGAAAGAGGGATCCATATTATGAGCATCTACCCAGATATGTTCCTCACCTTTGCCAAGGTGGGGGTCATGACCTTCGGCGGCGGCTACGCCATGCTGCCGATCCTCCAGCGGGAGGTGGTGGACAGCAAGGGCTGGGCCACCGAGGAGGAGCTGATGGACTATTTCGCCATCGGCCAGTGCACGCCGGGCATTATCGCGGTCAACACCGCCACCTTTATCGGCCAGAAGAACCGGGGCGTCCTGGGGGGCATCATCGCCACCCTGGGGCTGGTGTTCCCCTCCCTGGTCATCATCTCCCTGCTGGCCGGGGTGATCGAGGCCTTCTCCCATCTGGAGTGGATTCAGCACGCCTTCGGCGGCGTCCGGGTGTGCGTGTGCATCCTCATCCTCAACGCGGTGATGAAGCTGCTGAAAAAAGCGGTGATTGACGTGCCCACGGCGCTTATCTTCGCCCTTGTGGCCCTGGGCAGCTTCTTCCTCTCGGGCATCAGCCCTGTGTACTATGTGCTGGCGGCGGCGGTGGCCGGTATTGTGCTGAAGAATCTGGGGGTGAAGAAATGATCCTCTACTTACAGCTGTTCTGGGAGTTCTTCAAGACGGGCCTGTTCGCCGTGGGCGGCGGCATGGCCACCATCCCCTTCCTCTACAACATGGCCGACGCCACCGGCTGGTTCACCCGCAACGACGTAGCCAACATGATCGCTGTGGGGGAATCCACCCCGGGGCCCATCGGCGTGAACATGGCTACCTACGTGGGCTACGTCACCGGCAGCGGGGAGGGTGGTCTGCCCTTCGCCATCCTGGGGGCGGTGGTCGCCACCCTGGGGCTCATCACGCCGTCCATTATTGTGATCCTGATCATCGCCTTGTTTTTGAAGGCCTTCCGGAACAACCGCTATGTGGACAGCGCCTTCTACGGCCTGCGCCCCGCCTCCACCGGGCTTATCGCCGCGGCGGGACTGTCGGTGGTGGCCGCCAACCTGCTGGATCTGGAGGCCGCGTTCGGGCTGGACTTTTTCAACATCAAGGGGATTATTCTGGCGGTGATTCTCTGGGTGCTGACCAATAAGGTCAAGCAGACCAAGGGGCTCCACCCCATCCTGTTTATCCTGGCCTCCGCCGTGGTGGGGGTCGCGCTGGGAATGTAAATACAGCGGACAAAAAGCAGCCTTCTCCAGGCTGCTTTTTGTGTATATCCGTATATCCTAGTCCTCGATGGCCCGGAACACGGCGATATTCTCGTTTTCAAACCGCAGGGTTTTGTGGTAATCGGTGTTGATGACCTGCCCCTGTCCGCTGCCGGGGAGGGCGTAGAGCACATCCCCCTCCAGGGTGAGGTAGTAGCTGACCTCCTTCCGCTCCCCGGCCTCGTCTATGCCCACGCAGGTGATGGAGAAATAGGTCTCCCCCTCCCCGCCGGTGGCGAAGGCGCCGGTCAGATCCACCGTCTCCCCGGCGAAGTCCTCCTTGGCCAGACCGCCGGTGATCACCACCTTCTGCAAAAACTCGAAGGGGTACTTGTCTCCGTAGTAGTCCAGCACGCCGTCCCAGTCCAGCTCCCGCCAGTTGGTCTGGTCCATGGACGCCAAAACCATGCCGCCGTGGTCCAGAATCAGGGTGAACCGGGGCGGAAGGGTCTGATACCACGCCTCCTCCGCCAGCGATTCCAGGGTCTCCTCCACATCCCGGATAAACTCCTCCGCCCCGACAAGGGGGATCTCAAAGAGGAAATAGGTGGGCGGCTCCAGGGGCATTTCGCTGTAGGGGACCACCAGGGTCCGCTCCTCGTTGTACTGGAGCTGGAAGTCCGGCCACCGGCGTCCCAGCTCCCGCATGGCTGCGAAAAATTGAATGTCGGTGTAGTTGGTGGTATAGCCGGGCTGCCCGCTCTCTAGGTCCCGCTCCCCGGCGTAAGCCGCCACGAACCGGTAGCCGTCCCCCTCCTTTGCCGGGCCCAGCCGGTAGCGGCCGGCCTCCTTGTCCAGGGTGGAGTAGAGCTTGAAGTCCTTGCCGAAGTCCTCCTCCATGTACGAGAGCACCCGGGCCAGTGGGTCCGCCTTGGCGTTGGACGTGCCCCAGAGGATGATCCCGGCGGCGAGGGCGCAGCTCACCAGCAGCAGCAGAAAAATGGGCCGCAGCCCCTTCTGCTGCCCTCTCTGCCGCGCACGCCCCCTCTCCCGCTCCCGCCGGTCCACCGTCTGATTGGCGGCGTTGTAGGCGGGCCAGAGCTGGTGGTAGAGCCCCATGTACTCGGTCCGGGGCCGCTGGCGGTAGAAGCCGTAGACCAGGAACAAGCTCCGCTTGATCTCGTCGGGCAGCCAGGGGTGCTCGGTCAGGAAGTCCTCCAGACCGAAAATAAAATCCAGATTGTGCTGGGCGTTGCGGAACACGCCGCTGTGGAGGAACTGAATCCAGTCCTGAATGGAGGCCCCGGCGTTGTAGAGCACCTCCAAGGCGTGGAGGGCAGCAAAAGCCGCCTGCCACGCCTCCTCCGTCTCCAGTGCCCGGTCCCGCTGGGCCCGCTCCTGGGCCTGCCGCCGCTCCCGGGCGGCACGGAGGCGCTCCTCCGCCTGCCGGCGCTGGGCCCGCCTGCGCTCCTCGTCCCCCTCGGCGAAAAGGCGCTCGAAATCGAAGTCCTCCGCCCGGCTCTCCGGCTTCGGCTTCCGGGGCGGTGTGCTGCCGATGAGCGCGTCGAAGTCGAAATCCCCGCTCTCCCCGTCTGTCTCGGGCTCCTCCGGCTCCGTCCGGGACGGCGGGGCCTCCCGCAGCAGCTCGTCGAAGTCGATCTCCGGCTTCCGCTCCTCCCGCTGGAACAGCCGGTTATAGGCCTCGTTCTGGAGCTCCGACGGCCTCCAGCCCCCCTGCTCCCGGTTTTCAGCCAGCTTCCGGGCCTGCTGGTATGCCTCGTGGAGGCGCTGGAAGCCCTCCGGGTCCTCCTCCGGGTGGGTGGTCTTCAGCCTCTGGGCATAGGCGTGCTTGATTGTCTCCAGATCCGCCGGGCCCTCCAGGCCCAGCTCGCTCCACGGCCAGTTCATGCTTCCTCCCACCAGCTCTCCATATCCTCCGGGCCCTCAAGGCCGGTCTCCCCCATGCACCGCTCCACCTGGCTGAAAAAGTCCGAGGCCCGCCTGGCGGCTTTTGCGATGCGCAGGGGCTCCTGGCTCTGAAGCTGCTCCTGGAACCACCCCAGCA
>JAIEIQ010000133.1 GCA_029065305.1 Oscillospiraceae bacterium | reverse complement strand
CGGGACCCGGATTTTATGCGGCTGTACTTTGATATGTCCGGCTTTCGCAACCGCCTCCACCGGGAGATCATTGACGAGACCTACCCTGTCCTCTCCCAGCCCCAGCAGGAACAGGCGGAGGTCCCCGACCTGTCCGGTCAGCCCGTCACCCACGAGGGGGAGGTAGTCCCAGAGTTCACCGGCGCGGCGGACCTTCCGCCCCATGCCCCGCTGACCCCGCCCTACAAGGTGGGCGATACGGTCTATCTGGACAAAACCGCCTTTGAGATCACGGACATTGGCCTGTCCGAGGTGCAGCTGCGGGACCCGGCCCTTCCTATCCCGCTGCTTCGCTCCGAGAGCAAAGAAAACTTTGAGCGGCTGCTGCGCCTGGACCCCCGCAACAACCACTTGCTCCACTATCTGCCCGCCGACCTGGGCAGCGTCAATGACGACATCCGGGAGGTGCTGACAAAGCATCTGCTGACAGACCGGGACAAAGACTACATTTCCGGCTGGATTCGCTCCGGGGAGAATAACCGTGGGCTTGCCATGCGGCTTTCGGAGGCCCTTGCCAGCCGGGACGGTACGGTGATGCTGGAGACCGGGGATTCTGCGGACTATTTTGCTTCTACCACCAGCCTGGGTGTGGACATCCTGGATAAATTTGACACGCGGCTGTCTATGTCCTGGGACGAGATCGCGCCGGTACTCCGTGCCCTCTGGCTGCAAGAGCTGGACGGCTTCACCCATGAGCCGGTCCAGCGGGAGCTGGTGAACCTGGAGGGGAAGCTGACCTATCAGGAGGGGGACAAGGTGGCCTTCGCCTATGGGGACCACGATGTAAGCGGCACAATCGAATATATAGGAGACCTGGGTGTTCGCATCCACACCGGCCCCTACGCCTGGAGCCATCAGCTGGTGGAGAAGGATTTCTTCGAGGACGCGGTACGCCATGACGAGCGCAACATCCACCTGTTTACCCCGGAAGCCCCCGAACAGGCCGCGCCGGAGGCCGCAGCACCGCCGCCCCAGGAGACAGCGCCGGAGGCCCCGGCCCCCGGTCCCGCGCCAGCACCGGGGACCGCCACCCTCTACCCCGGCGATAAGAACGGCCTGCCCTATGACATTATCGTGGAAACCCTGCATGTGGATGAACCGGAACAGGTCCAGCCAGAGGCCGTCCCCGCCACGGGAAATTTCCGCATCACCGATGATAATTTAGGCGTGGGCAGTCTGCGGGAAAAATTCCGCAGGAACATGGATGCCATCCATACCCTCCAGGCCATTGAGCTGGAGGGCCGCACCGCCACCCCCGCCGAGCAGGAGATTTTGTCCCGCTATGTGGGCTGGGGCGGTCTGCCCCAGGCTTTTGACGAAAACAACGGGGACTGGACCAACGAATTTCTGGAATTGCAGGCGGCGCTCACCCCGGAGGAATACGCTTCCGCGCGAACGTCCACCTTGAACGCCCACTATACCCGCCCCGCCATCATCAAGGCGATCTATGAAGCGGTTGAGAATATGGGCTTCCAAACCGGAAACATCCTGGAACCGGCCTGCGGCGTGGGCAACTTTTTCGGATTGCTGCCGGAGAGCATGGCTGCGTCCAAGCTCTACGGCGTGGAGCTGGACAGCATTTCGGGCCGGATCGCCCAGCAGCTCTATCCCAAGGCCAACATCGCCATCCGGGGCTTTGAGAAAAGCGGCTTCCCGGACGGCTTCTTTGACCTCGCAATCGGCAATGTCCCATTTGGAAATTACTCCCTGACGGACCGGCGCTATGACAAAG
Source organism: Oscillospiraceae bacterium (assembly GCA_029065305.1). GTDB lineage: Bacteria > Bacillota > Clostridia > Oscillospirales > Oscillospiraceae > Pelethomonas. The sequence goes on along the minus strand of JAIEIQ010000133.1, from coordinate 574 downwards.
AGCATCTCCTCATTCACGATTATTTCTTTGCCAAAACCATTGATAAGGTCCGGGCGGGCGGCGTGATCGCCTTTGTCACCTCTAACGGCATCAGCGGCGGAACCATGGACAAAAAGGACCGCCGCGCAAGAGAGTATATCGCCCGCCGCTGTGACCTCCTGGGCGCTGTCCGCCTGCCCTCCAACGCCTCCCTCGCCAACGCGGGAACAGACGCGGGCATGGATATTGTTTTCCTGCAAAAACGGGATATGCCCCGGTCCCTCGACGACCCCCTCCCGGAGTGGACCAACGTGGACACTCTGGAGGAACATACCTATACCGGCGGCGACGGGCGGGAGAAGCGGGGCTTCGTGACCATGAACCGCTATTTCCAGGCCCACCCGGAAATGGTCCTGGGCAATCTGGAGATCACCTCCGGTCCTTTCGGCCCCCAGCTGGAGTGCAAAGCCATCCCCGGCGCGGACCTCGCCCAGCAGCTCCATGAGGCGGTCTCCCATATCCACGGCGAATACCGGGAGGCCGCGCCCCCGGAGCTGGACGAGAACATTGGGGAAATGGAGATCACCTCCATCCC
>JAIEIQ010000132.1 GCA_029065305.1 Oscillospiraceae bacterium | reverse complement strand
TTATCCTTGGAGTAGTTGGTCTCCCGGCTGATCTTCAGGGGGACGTTGTGGGCCTCCGCGTAGTCGATCTCCTCGTCCCGGCCCTTGATGTCCCACTCCCGCCAGGGGGCGATGATGGTCATCTCAGGGGCGAAGCGCTTGATGGCCAGCTCAAAGCGGACCTGGTCGTTGCCCTTGCCGGTGCAGCCGTGGGCGATGGCGTCGGCCCCCTCCTTCTTGGCGATCTCCACCAGGCGCTTGCCGATGATGGGGCGGGCGAAGGCGGTGCCCAGGAGGTAGTCCTCGTACTTGGCCCCCATCATCATGGAGGGGACAATCACATCGTCCACCATCTCATCCACCAGATCCTCGATGTACAGCTTGGACGCGCCGGTCTTGATGGCCTTCTCCTCCAGGCCCTCCAGCTCATCCCCCTGGCCCACGTCGGCGGCGACGGCGATGATCTCCGGGTTGTTGTAGTTCTCCTTCAGCCAGGGAATAATAATAGATGTATCCAGACCGCCGGAGTAGGCCAGGACGATCTTCTTAATCTCTTTCTTGCTCATAGCGGAAACCCTCCATATGGAAAATGTTGTTGTGGAATTGTGAATATATATTATATCAAAGCGTGTTTTTATGCAATACAAGGTTTCTCTAAATTTCACCGGAATCTCCGGTTGTTCCTTGTGCATGTTATCTGAATTTTCTGGTGAGACGCCTCGCTTTTTTCTTCTGCCGGCGGCTGTCCGAGGGAGCGGATGTTTCTACAGTCCGATTTTTATGCACTGTATGCTGAATACTTTTTCAACAGCGCGAAGCGGCGTCGTGCAAAGTGCATAAATTTTTTAGTAAGAATTAGCGGAAACACGAATGGTTTTTACAAGCCCCCTCTGTTATAATGGACTGGCATGTGTCCCCCGCCGCCGGGGCGGCGGAGTATCATTCAGGAGGAAACATCATGAAGAAGGACATCACCTACTCCAGCCCCTACGAGTTCAAGGGCGCAATCCCTCTCCAGCAGGCCATCCCCCTGGGGCTCCAGCATGTGCTGGCTATGTTTGTCGGAAACCTGACGCCGCTGATGATCATCTGCGGCATCTGCGGCATCACCACCAGCGAGCCCGCCCTGTACGTCACCCTGCTCCAGAACGCCATGCTGGCGGCGGGCGTCATCACCCTTATCCAGCTCTGGTCCATCGGTCCCATCGGCGGACAGGTCCCCGTCATCATGGGCACCAGCTCCGGCTTCCTGGGGGTGATGAAGGGCGTTGCCGCCAGCATGGGCGGCGGTGTCGCAGCCTACAGCGCCATCATCGGCGCGGCCATGATCGGCGGCGCCTGCGAGGCGGTGCTGGGATTCTTCATCAAGCCCCTGCGGAAATTCTTCCCGCCGGTGGTCACCGGCACGGTGGTGCTGGCCATCGGACTGAGCCTCATCGGCGTGGGGGTCAACTCCTTCGCCGGGGGCAGCGGCGCAGAGGACTTCGGCGCACTGCCCAATTTGCTGCTGGGCCTGCTGGTGCTGGTGGTCATCGTGGCCCTCAAGCACTTTACAAAGGGGATTACCTCCACCTCCTGTATCCTCTGCGGAATCATTGTTGGATACATCGCGGCCTCCATCATGGGCCTTGTACTGCCCCACACCCTGGAGAGCGGGGCCAACGCCGCCTGGTACGTCAACTGGTCCAAGGTAGGGGAGGCGGCTTGGTTCTCCGTGCCCCGAATCCTGCCGGTAAAGCCCTCCTTTGACCTCCACGCCGTGCTCTCCATCCTCATCATGTTCCTGGTCACCGCTGTGGAGACCATCGGCGACATCTCCGGGTGCATCGAGGGCGGCATGGGCCGGGAGGCCACCGCCAGGGAGCTCTCCGGCGGCGTGGTCTGCGACGGGGTGGGCTCCGTTATCTCCGCCCTCTTCTCCTCCCTGCCCACCACCTCCTTCTCCCAGAACGTGGGGCTCGTGACCATGACCAAGGTGGTCAACCGCATGGCCCTCACCTGCGGGGCGGTGTTCCTGGTGCTGGCGGGGCTGAGCCCCAAGCTGGCCTCCGTCATCTCCATCATGCCCCAGAGCGTGCTGGGGGGCGCGGCGGTGATGATGTTCGCCTCCATCGCCGTGTCCGGCATCAAGCTGCTGACCAAGTTCGGCATCACCAACCGGGTTGTCACCATTGTATCAATCTCCATGGGCCTGGGCTACGGCCTGGGGGCCACCGCCAACGCCCTGTCCGGCCTGCCGGAGGCGGTACAGCTCATCTTCGGCGGGTCCGGCATCGTTCCGGCGGCTATCCTGGCGATCATCCTCAATCTGGCGATCCCCAAGGAGCAGGAGGACCTGGAGAACGAGGCTGCGGCGAAGTGACCGCTCCTACCGGCCTCCGGAGCCGGTGAAGTACCGGCGGTAGTCCCGGGGGGTCTGTCCGGTCAGGCGGCGGAAGGTCAGGGTAAAATAGCTGGGGCTCTCAAAGCCGCAGCGGCTGCCCACCTCCGTAATGGGGAGATCCGTCTCCGCCAGGAGCCGGGACGCCTGGCGCACCCGGAACCTCAGCAGGTACTGCATCGGGGCCACGCCGATGGTCCGCCGGAAGCACCGCAGGCACTCCCGCTTGCCGATGCTCGCCGCAGCGGCCACCTCCTCCAGCAGAACGGGGCGGTCGAAATTCTCGTGGAGATAGCGCAGCATCTCCTTGAGCCGGTGGGTGTCGCTGTTCTCCTCCAGGGCCGGTCCGGCGGGCGCGGCGTGGGACGCGGCCAGGAGCCACAGCCGCCCCAGCTCCCCCCGGACCAGCAGCTCCCAGCCGAACGCCTCCGCCGCGAAGGCGCGGTAGGCCCCCTCAATCGCCTCCACCGCCTCCCGCTGCCAGCCGGTGTCCCGGCGGAGGACCAGCGCCCGGGTGGGGGAGCGCAGCAGGGGGCGGAGGTAGCGCTGCTCAAACACGCTGCCCGGCACGCCCGCCAGGAGATCGGCGGAGAACACCAGCGAGTGGAGCCGGCATGCGCCGCCGTCCACCAGCCGGGCGCTGTGGAGGGTGTTGCTGTTGAGAAAGATCCCCTCCCCCTCCTCCAGAA
>JAIEIQ010000131.1 GCA_029065305.1 Oscillospiraceae bacterium | reverse complement strand
GGATCAGCGGGAGCGGGGTCGGCGGGCTTCTGCGTGTCGCCGGCGGGCTCGCTGGGCTGCTGATCACCGGCGGGCTGCTGGGTATCGCCGGGGGCGTTGTCCTTGCCGCCGCAGCCGGCCAGCAGGGCGCCAACCATCGTCAGGGCGAGGAGCAGTGCAATGAGTCTTTTCTTCATTTCTTTTTCCTCCTTAAAATATCGTTGCGATTCTCGTGATTCTCTACAAAAACAGCCTCCAGGGCCGGTTTTGTCCGCGGGGGGCGGTCCTCCGGTTTGGGGAACGCCATTGCCGTAATAATGCTATGTAGTAACATTCAACCTAACCATAGTATAGCGCATATGGAGAAAATGTCAAGACATTTCCTGGGCCTTCTCCCCAGATTGGTCTATTCTGTACAATTATTGGACATCTAAATTGTGCAACCCGCTTAATCAGATCGGCAGATACTGCCACCGCAGACCATACATATGCAGCAATTTTGGAGAAATTCCACCGCCGGAGCTGTCGGAAAAAAACCGGCGCGGCTACCGCTTTTGCAGTTGATTTCTCTGAAAGAATGTGGTAAAGTAAAAATAGAAGGGAACAAGCAGGCGGCTGTCCTGGTTTGATTTTTCCCCCGCTATGTCGTAACATTCCTATATAACAACCTAATTGCAAATTGAGGAGGACGTAGGACTATGAAAACATTGGTAGTGGCAAAGGACGGCAAGCTCTCCATCCAGGAGGTCAACAAGCCCCGCTATAACGAGTACCAGGCCCTGGTGAAGACCATCGCCTGCGGGATGTGCGGCACGGACATCAAGCTCCTCCACCGCACCTTCAAGGGCTTCCCCGAGTCCATTTACCCCATCATGCTGGGCCACGAGGGCATAGGCGAGGTGGTGGAGGTGGGGGCGAAGGTCACCTCCTTCAAAATCGGCGACAAGGTGCTGCTGCCCTTTGTGGATCCCGACCCGGAGAACCTCCCCGGCCTGGGCTCCGGCTGGGGCGCGCTGAGCGAGTACGCCGTGGTCTGCGACCCCGCCGGCCCCGACGCTCCGGACTGCGCCTTCGCCCAGACGGTGCTGGACGATGATCTGGATCCGGTGGACGCCGTGATGATTGTCACCTTCCGGGAGGTGCTCTCCAGCATCCGCTACTTCGGCATTCAGCCGGAGAGCAGCGTGGTGGTCTTTGGCTGCGGCCCCGTGGGGCTGACCTACATCAAGTTCATGAGCCTTCTGGGCGTAAAGAACCTGATCGCCTGCGACATCATTCCCGAGAAGCTGGCCCAGGCCGGCAATTACGGCGCGGCCCACCTCATCAACAGCAAGGAGCAGGATGTTCGGGCTGAGGTGCGCAAGCTGTATCCCGAGGGTGTGGACTTTGTGCTGGACGCCGCCGGCGTGCCGGCCCTGGTCACCCAGGGCATGGGCCTTATCAAGGACCGGGGCACCATGCTCTGCTACGGCGTGCCCGAGAAGGAGGAGGTCACCATCGACTTCAGCAAGGCCGACTACAACTGGCGGGTCATCTACCAGCAGATGCCCCGGAAGCGTGAGGAGGGCAAGGCCCACGCCCAGGTGGTGGAGTGGATGCGCTCCGGCCAGCTGAACATCAAGGACTTCATCTCCGACTACTTCACCTTTGACGAGGCTGTGGAGGCCTACGACAAGCTCCTGGCCCGGAAGGTGCTTAAGAAGGGCATTATCAAGTTCTAAGAACACCTATGAAACGGGAAAGCCCCGCCGCTGTAGCGGCGGGGCTTTTTGGCGCATATCGGAGGACTCAGGGCTCCACGTCCAGCATCGTCATGGTGGCGGGGATCTCGTGGGCGGTGTTGACCTTGTCGTCGTCGGTGACGAGGTCGAAGCAGGAGACGATGATCTTATCCCCCCAGACGATGGGCTCGCCGGGCTGGTCCAGCTCGCCTTTGAAGCCGTCGGTGTCCGGGGACACCGCCATGCGTGTCACGGTGCCGTCGGGGGCGATGCGGCCGATGGCGTTGGCGGAGAAGTCCGCCACGTAGATATTGCCGTATTTGTCGATGGTCATGCCGTCGGTGGACTTGAGGTTGGCGGGGTCCTTGGCCCAGATGACGTTCTCCTTCACGCTGCCGTCAGCGTTGAAGGTGATCTTATGGACCGCGCCGTCGCCGAAGTTGCCGATATACAGGTTCCCCTGGTGGTCAAAGACGATGCCGTCCACGCCGTACTGGCACTTGGGATTCTCGGTGATGAAGGTCAGGAGAATGTCCGGGTCCGCCAGGGTGTTGGTGCAGTGGATGCCCTCGGCGTCCAGGGGGAAGCGGTAGACACAGCTCATGAGCTTGCCGCTCTCCGTCTTCTGCCGGTTCATGCAGCTCTGGGTGACGTACATATAGTCCCCCCAGATGCGGATGCCGTTGGGATGCTCCATGTTGTCGGCCACCACCGTGCACTTGACCACACCCTCGTCGTTCAGGCGCAGGCGGAGAATCCGCCCGGTGTAGACCAGGTCGGGCCGGCCGGTCCAGCCGGGATTGTCCACCATGTACAGATCTCCGTCGGGGCCGAACTCGATGCCCATGGACCGGGCCTCGCCGGTGTAGGGATTCTTGGGCACATCGAACCACTTGCGGATGTTCCGGTCCTTGTCGATCTTCAGCACACAGCTGGGCATATCCATGTTGGCGAAGTTGGGGCAGGAGAGGATCAGGTTGTCGTCCTTGTCAATAGCCATGCCGTCGGGGGTGCAGACCAGCTCCTCCGGGAGCAGGGTGAACAGCTTTGAGTTCTGCATCGCGAATCTCCTTTCCGTTTACGCAAAAAGCTTCTTGAGGAACGCGCAGGCATCGCCGGCCATGCGGTCCAGCTCCGCCTCGGACGCGCCCCCGCTGAGGTCCCGCCAGACCTTGATATCATAGGGGATGCTGCCGCCCATGAGGACAAAGGGCTCCATGACCACCGCGCCCTGGTAGCCGATCTGCCTGAGGGCTCCGGCCAGCTCCTTCCAGGGCAGGCTGTTGGTGGACCCGGGGGGCTTGCGGTTGCGCTCGCCCACATGGAAGTGGCCCAGCAGATCCCCAGTCTCCAGAATGGCCTGGAGCAGATCGTCCTCCTCGATGTTCATGTGGAAGGTGTCCAGCAGAACCTTTGCGTTGGGGCTCTCCAGCTGTTTGACAAAGGCGGCGCCCTCCCTGGCGGTGTTGAGCAGGTACTGCTCGAAGCGGTTGACCACCTCACAGCAATAGTACACCCCGCAGTCCTCCGCCACAGGCATGAGCCGCCGCATGGAGTCAAGGGCCAGCTCCTCCTTCCGCCGCTTCTCCTCCAGGGTGATGCCGTGGTCCGGCATGGCCTGCCAGCCGGCGTAGGAGACGCCGTTGAGGATCGTCGCCCCCACCTTGGGCATGGACTTGAGAATTTCCGTCACGTGGCGGACGCCGTTGTCCCGGACGGCGGCGTCGTCGCTGGCCAGATCGTACTCCTTCTCCAGGCCGATGGAGTAGGTGAAGGTCAGGCCCAGATCGTCCGCCCGGCGCTTGAGCTCCCTCAGCGTCTCATCGCTGTACTTGCAGAACTCCGCCGAGGCCACCTCGCACACGTCAAACCCCAGCCGCGCCACCTTCTCCATCAGGGGGATATACTGGATTTCATCCCAATTGCGGCTCCAAAAGCCGTAGTGCATTCCAATGGCGTTCATCGCCGTCCTCCTTATCGCTCAGACTGTCCGGCCATGCGCTCATAGACGGGCAGCAGGGCCTGATAGCACGCCTCAAAAGTCTCCTTCACCGGTCCGTAGGCGACCGCGGCCGCCGGGTCCGGTACCAGCTCCTGGTTGAGCTCCAGCATCTGGTCGATGGCGGTGAAATCCTTGAAGATCCCCGCGCCCACGCCGCCGGTGACGGCAGCGCCCATGCTGGTGGCCTCCTCCAGGAGGGCGGGGACCTTGATCCGCGCGTTGAACACATCCGCCAGCATCTGGCACCAGACCTTCCCCTTGGCGCCGCCGCCCACAATCAGCAGCTCGTCAATGGGGATGCTCCTCCGGAAGGACTCCAGAATGATATTCAGGTTCAGCGTCACCCCCTCCATGACGGAGCGGAAGATGTCGCTGCGCTCGTTTTCCATCTTCAAGCCCAGCCAGGCGGCTGTGGCGTTGGGGTTCCACCGGGGGGCCCGCTCCCCCAGCAGGTAGGGCAGGAAGATGACGCCGTTGGACCCGGCGGGGGACTTCGCGGCCTCCTGGTCGATGAGCTGATAGGGGCTCTTGCCCTCGGCCTGGGCGGCGGCAGTCTCGTACTTGCCCAGGCGCTGCTTGAGCCACTGGTAAGCCCCGCCACCGGACTGCATGGTCCCCGTGGGGGAGTAGAGGCCCGGGACGATGTGGGCCCAGGTGAAGGTCCGCATCTGCTCGTCAAAGAGGGGCTTGCTGCTGGTGGTGGCAACCCAGGCGGAGGAGCCGATACAGCAGAAGGTCCGGCCCGGGCTGATGGACCCCGCCCCCACGTTGGAGCACAGCCCGTCGCCGCCGCCCATGACCACCGCCGTGCCGGGTTTCAGTCCGGTCCGCTCCGCGGCCCATTTGGTGACCTCCCCGGCCACGGTGGTGGAGGGGACAATCTCCGGCAGCTTGTCGCCGTCGATGCCGGAGGCGGCCACGATCTTCTCCGACCACTGGAGCGTCTCCAGGTCAATGCAGGCGTTGCTGGTGGCGTCGGAGGGCTCGGTGTACCACTTCCCCGTCAGGCGCAGGACGATAAAGTCCTTGGCGTTGAGGGTCTTGTAGGTCCTGGCGTAGACCTCCGGCTCGTTGTCCCGGACCCACATGAGCTTCTGGATGCCGTAGGAGGCGCTGTTGCGGTGCCCGGCGATACGGTAGAAGTCCCTGAGGGGAATCTTCTTCTCGATAGCCGCCGCCTGGGCCTGGGCCCGCTGGTCGGCCCAGATGATAGAGGGCCGCAGGGGGTTGCCCTCCCTATCCACGCACAGGCAGCCCATCATCTGCCCGGAGAAGGAGACAACGGCGATATCCCCGGCATCAATGCCCGCCTTGTCAATGAGGTTCTTTGTGGTCACGCAGATAGCGTTCCACCAGTCCTCCGGGTTCTGCTCGGCCCAGTTGGCGTTGAAATAGTGACAGTCGTAGCTGTGGACCTCGCTGGTGACCAGCCGGCCCTCCTCGCTGAAGAGGGTGGCCTTGTTGCCGGAAGTGCCCAGGTCGTGGGCCAGAATGTATTTCATATCGTCCTCCTCCTTCTTTCCGTTTTACAGTCCCAGGTCGCGGATGATGTTCTCCGTGGCCATGCGGCCCATCTTCCGCGCGGCCCCCTCGGTGGAGGCGGCGCAGTGGGAGCCCAGCACCACGTTCTCCAGGGCAAACCACCGCTTGTCCTCGGGGGGCTCCTGGGCGAAGGCGTCGATGCCCGCGCCATAGAGCCGCCCCGCCTCCAGGGCGTCCAGCAGGGCGTCCTCGTCGATGAGCCCGCCCCGGGCGGTGTTGATGAGGATGGCGTCGGGCTTCATCATCTCAATCTCTTTTTTGCCAATAGTCCCCCTGGTCTCCTCCGTCAGGGGCAGGTGGAGGGAGATGACGTCCGCCTGGGCGTAGATCTCCTCCGGCGCGGCCTTTACGATGTGGTTGGCGGCGGCGTACTCCTCGTTCCAGAAGGGGTCGTAGGCCAGCACGGTCATGCCGAAGCCCTGGGCCCGCTTCGCCACCAGCTTTCCGATGGCCCCCAGACCCAGCAGGCCCAGGGTGCCGCCGCTGATGTCCCGGGTGGTGATCTTCTTCCAGTCCCCCTTCCGGCACCGGGCGTCGATAGCCGCCGCCCGCCGGGCCACCGTAAGCATCAATGTGACGGCGTAGTCCGCCACGGCCTCGGCGTTGGCTCCCACGGTGCGGGAGACCTTGATATCCCGGGCCTTCGCGGCCTCCAGGTCGATGTTGTCCACGCCCACGCCGTACTTGGCGATGGCCCGGAGCTTGGGGGCGGCGGCGATGACCTCCGCGTCCAGGGGGTCCACCCCCACAATAATGCCCTCGCAGTCCGCCAACAGGCTCTTCATGGCCTCTTTATCCAGGATGCCCCCGGTGGTGTTGCGGACCACCTCCACCCCGGCCTTCTCCAGCATCTCAAAGACCGCCGGGTCTGTCTTTCCGTAGGAGCGGGGTGTTGTTAAAACCTTCATCGCTCTTCCCTCCCCCTTCAGCGCATCTCCCGGGCGATCCGGTCGCAGGCGGCGAGCCGGTCCCCGGTGATGTCGATGTGGAAGACCTCGGCAATCACCTGGGTCCAGCCGTGGATGAAGTAGGTCCAGCCGTCCTCGATGGTCAGGCTCCGGGACTCCTGCTGGGCCTCCGCCTGGTGAAGGAACTCCAGGCTCCCCCGGTAGTTGAGCTCCCAGACGATGCCGTTTTCCGGGAAGCGGCAGGCGTCGGTGAGGGGGGATCCGGGCCGGTCCTTGCCCAGGCCCGTGGCGTTGATCACCAGGCTCCCGGCGGGCAGGGACTCCACGATTTTGTCGTTGAGGACAGGCTCCTTGCACATATGGTAGCTCATGGGCACATTTAAGTACTCCAGCACCCGCACCGCCTCTGCCAGCCGGGGGGCGGACCGGTTGTCCAGGTGGATGCGGCCGGGCACGTCGGCGCCGTGGCGCTCCTCATTGCCTAAGTACGCGGAGATGGACAGGGCCGATCCCCCGGCCCCCAGCACGCAGGCCTGGGCCCCGGTTTTGATCCAGTGGTCCTTCGGCACAAAGCTGTCCAGGGCCAGGCCGCTGGAGATGGGGTCCTTGGCATGGGCGCAGAGCTTCCCGTCCTTCTTGGAGATGGAGGACAGCTCCCCAAACCGCTGGGCGTAGGGGTCCAGGTAGTCGAAGAGGTCCGAGGCCGCGTTGTACATGTCAATCTTGTGGGTGGTCACCATGGCCCCCAGGGACAGGGGGTCGTCCCGGATGAACTCCACCACCCGGCGGTACTCCTCCGCCGGGGCGTGGATGGGCATGTCGATCCCCTTAATCACAGCGTCCAGGCCCAGCTCCTTTGCCCAGACGGGGAACACCCTCATAATGGAGGAGCTTCCAGTGGTCACGCCCACGAAATACATGGTGGGCCGATCCGCTTTTTCCGGCAGTCTTGTCATAGTCAACACCCTTTCTTACCTTCTAATTGATTGTCGGTTATCCGGCGAAAAGCCGCCGGCAGTTCGCCCGGCAGAAGCCGTCCACGGCCTCCTCCGGCACCCCCTCCCGCCGCAGCCGGGGGAGGAAGCTGTTTAACAAGTAGTCCAGGCCCAGCGCCCCGCCGTAGGCGGTCAGCCGCTGGGCGGTGGTGTCCAGGGCCAGCAGGATCCGGTCCCCGTAGCCGGCCTCCAGACCGTGGCGCAGGAGAGCAATCTCCTCCTCGTCGGAGTGGTATTTGGGCCGGGCCACGGTGTCGTAGTCCAGGTATACTCCTGCGGACGCGATGG
>JAIEIQ010000130.1 GCA_029065305.1 Oscillospiraceae bacterium | reverse complement strand
GACAGGGGCCGGTCCAGCCAGGTGGAGCAGATCATGCCGCCGTAGCCCTCCACGTTGAGCACGGTGCAGCGGCCCCCGGCCCTGTGCTCGCACCGCTCCTTGAGCTTGAAGGTGGGGGAGTCGGTGTGGGCGGCGGCGATGTTGAAGCTGTAGTGCGCCAGCTCGGTCCCTGTCTGAAAGGCGATGACGCTGGAGCCGCTGCGGCAGACGAAGTAATTTTTTCCAGGCTCCAGACGCCACGCCCCGCTCTCCAGCAGCTCGGCGTACCCGGCCTCCAGCAGGGCGGAGCGGACGGAGGCGGCGGTGTGGAAGGCGGTGGGGTTTTTCTGGATGAAGGCCAGGAGCTCTTCTGAAATGGCTCTGTACATAATGGCAGGTTCCTCCGGTTTTGATGTTGTCACCGGTAGTCTACCACGGGCGCGGCGGTTTCGCAACCGGGATCTTTTTGCCGGGGAGGGAACTTTTCGCTCCGGTTCTGCGTCCTATAAATTGACAGGAGCGATGCGCGGCGGATGCAGATATGATACATTCGTCTGCGAAAATAACCCGATAACCATGTGAGGAGGATTGGCCATGAGGAAGTTTGTAAAGCGGCTGGCCGCGTTTATCCTGGCGGCGGGCATGGTCCTGACTGCGGCGGGCTGCGGCGGCGGAAAGGACGGGGACGGCAGCGGCCAGAAGCTCAGCGGCACTGTCTACGTGCCCCAGTTTCTGGACTGCAAGCTGCCGGTGGACTATGTCAGCGGCGGCTGCGTGACGGGGGACAAGATGTACATCATCGGTGTCAAGGGCGAGGAAATCCCGGCCACCGATACCGACAGGGAGACCGGGGAGACCTACGAGTACACCCGCTACACCGAGACATACATCCTCTGCAAGGTGTCCCTGACCGACGGGACGGTGGAGGAGCTGTCCGGCTACACGCCTCCCAGCAGCAATCCCGAGGACAGCGCCCCGGACAGCGGCGGCTATGTGGAGAGCATCCGGGCCCTCCCGGACGGCACCCTCTGGCTCCAGGAGAACAACTGGGCCTATATCTATGACCTGCCGGAGGACTTCGACCCGGAGACGGACGACAAGTGGAACTACATGAGCGACTACCAGGATCAGACCTACCTCCGCCATCTGGACGCCGATGGCAGCGAGCTGGAGAGCATCGATCTGACCGCGCTGTCGGAGAAGCTGGAGATCAGCTACTTCGGAAACTACCTCTTCGACAGGGACGGGAACCTCTGGGTGCTCTCGGACAACAAGCTCCTCTGTCTGGACGGGGAGTGGAACGAGCGCTTCCGCCTGGAGGCGGAGGAGAACCCGGAGGACGGCAGCAGCTACAGCGGCTGGGAGAGAGTGGTCCAGCTGGGGGACGGGCGGATCGGTGTGCTGATCTACTCCTACAGCGAGAGCGCAGCCTCTCCCGAGGGGGAGGCCTCCTACAGCTATGGCTACACCCTCCAGGCCGTGGACCCGGAAACCCAGGACTGGGCGGAGGAGACATACCCGCTTGCCGCCAATGTCTACAACATCTTCTCCGGCGGCGGAGACTACCTTTTCTACTACCAGAACAACGACACCATCTACGGCTATAAGGCCGGGGCGAAGGAGGGGGAGAGAATCTTCTCCTGGCTCGAGGCCAACATCAATAACAACAACGTGGACTTTTTTGAATTCCTGACCGACGGGCGGGTGTGCGTGCTGACCCGGGACTGGGAGAGCGACGAGCCCAAGGTGGAGCTGGCCCTCCTCTCCGCCACCGACGCCTCCACTCTGCCGGAGAAGACGACCCTGAGCTACGCCACCATGTGGCTGAGCTACGACACCCGGCGCAGGATTATCGATTTCAACAAGTCCAGCGACAAGTACCGCATCGACGTGAAGGACTACTCCGAGTTCAACACCCAGGACGACTACGAGGCCGGGCTCAAGAAGCTGAACACGGAGATCATGTCCGGGGTCGTGCCGGATATCCTGGACACCGACGGCCTGCCCTACCAGCGCTTCGGCCAGCGGGGGTATCTGGAGGATCTGTGGCCCTTTATTGAGAATGACCCGGATTTGGGCCGGGAGGGGGTCATGGAGCACGTGCTGGAGGCAGCCAGCCAGGAGGGGAAGCTCTACCACGTCTTTGACCGCTTCCACATCAAGACGGTGGCCGGGGTGAAAAACGCGGTGGGCGACCGGCTGAGCTGGACCCTGGCGGACATGCAGGAGGCCCTGGCGGCTATGCCCGAGGGGTGCCTCCTCTTCGACAGAGGGTACACCAAAAACGACATACTCAATGAGATCATGTCCATGAACCTCAACAACTTTGTGGACTGGACCACCGGCAAGTGCTCCTTTGATAGCGGGAACTTCCGGGCTCTGCTGGAGTTCTGCAACACCTTCCCGGCGGAGTACAACTGGGAGGCGGAAAAGGAAATTGCGGCGGACAGCGGCGGCTATTACGACGAATCGCTCTATATGCTGGAGGGCAAGCAGCTCCTCCAGAGCACCTACATCTACAACCTGAGCCGCGTGACCAGCCAGCGGACCCTCTATGAGAAGGCCGGCGGGGTGAGCTACGTGGGCTACCCCATGGAGGACGGCTCCTGCGGCAGCTGCTTCCGGATCGCCGGAAACTCCATGGCGATCTCCTCCACCTGCGCGGACAAGGAGGGGGCCTGGTCCTTCGTGCGCCAGCTTCTGCTGCCCAGTGAGGAGGGCGCCTGGGGCACCATGACCGTCAACAGGAAGGACTTCGAGAAAATGGTCAAGGATGCCATGACCCCCAGCGAGGCGTTCGATCTGGACGAGAACGGGGAGCAGATCCCCGGCCCCGACGGCCAGCCCCTCCGGGCCCCCAAGGACTGGTACTGGATCTCCGACGAGCAGCAGATCAAGATCTACGAGTCCACCCAGGCGGACTATGACCAGCTGATGGCGCTCTACAACGCCACCACCACCTTCAACAACCGGGACGAGAACATCTATGAGATCGTGGCCGACGACGCGGCGGCGTATTTCAACGGCGACAAGGATCTGGACACCGTGGTGGGCCAGATTCAGAGCCGGGTGTACCTCTATGTGAATGAGCAGATGTGAGAAAACGCGGAAACAGGGCGGCGCCGGTGTACACCGGCGCCGCTCTGTCTGAATGTACTGCGCTTTGGGCTCAGCGCTGTCCATAATACGCGCCGGGTCCGTGCTTGCGGAGATAGTGCTTGTCGAGCAGCTCCCGCTGCATCGGCGCCAGCCCCGGAGCAAGCGCCAGGGCGTGGAAGTCCATAAACGCCACCTCCTCCAGCACCACGGCG
>JAIEIQ010000013.1 GCA_029065305.1 Oscillospiraceae bacterium | reverse complement strand
TGGACGCGGAAAGACGGCGTGATCGTGCGATCACGCCGCCCTCTGCGGCAATAGTTCCCTATCACCTTTTACCCTTGATGCCGTAGGCTTTCAGCCTACGGCATCTATACTGTGCGGTTTTTTGGTTGCGGCGGCAGGACTTGAACCTGCGACCTCCGGGTTATGAGCCCGACGAGCTGCCAACTGCTCCACGCCGCGATATTTCAGACCTTTCATCCCCGATGGTGCCGGTGGCCGGGCTCGAACCGGCACGGTATCGCTACCGAGGGATTTTAAGTCCCTTGTGTCTACCAATTCCACCACACCGGCGAATATCGGCATTGATTATAATATCATATCTCCCCTCATATGTCAAGGACTTTTTTCTGTTGATTATATTGCTTACAAATGATTCACCTCATCAAATGGAAAAAGAGTCTTGCCATCGGCTGGGAAGCAGTGTATAATACATCCCCAGAGTAACAAGCGGGGGGCTGTTTTAGAGGGAAGTGATTGCGCTGGACGATACCAAGACCCGAATCATTTTGGCGGCGATAAAAGCCGTGCGCCAGTATGGCCTGGAGGGAACGCGCATCCAAAATGTCAGCGATCTGGCGGGAATCTCCCCCGGGGCGCTGTACCGCTACTTTGAAAGCAAGGAGCAGCTGATTCTGGAGTGCTTTACCTACGTGGACAAACAGGCGGCGGCGATTTTTGAGAATTCAAAATTCAGCCCCCTGGCCATGCTTGCCGACCCCATGGGCTCCATCAAAAAGCTGTGGCTTCCCTACTTCCGCTTCTGGGTGGCCCACCCGGATGAAACCGTCTTTTACCACCGGTTTCGGGACAGCACCTTCTTCCCGGAATACGATAAGGGGCGGGACTTCTCCTATTTTGATACATTTATCAGAACGGTCCAGCTCTTCAAAAGGGTCTTCCCCGCCCTGGACCGAATCAACCAGGACCTGCTGTGGCTCCATGTGCTCACCTCCACGGTGATGTACGCCAAATATGTGGTGGAGGGGACGCTTCCCAACACCCAGGAGACAGAGGACACCATTTTTCAGCTGCTGACCACCGGCCTGAGCGGCTATCTGCGGCCGGGGCGCGCCAAAAAGAAAAAATAGATCTGGAAAACGCGCCGCCGGAGAGTGGTTCGTTTTTTAACCGCCGGAAAATAAATGTTTATTTACTCGGCGGCGGCCCCCTCATCAACCCCATGTTGTATGGGGCCGGTTTGTGTAAACACAATGAGGAGAGTACGGAAATGGAAAAAATTCTGATTGTTGACGACAGCGCTGTGCAGGCGGCGCAGCTGAAGGGGATTTTGACCGATGAATATGACGTCTCCGTCGCGCAGACGGCGGAGGACGGTCTGCGCCGGGCCAGCAGCGAGAGCTACTCCCTGATTCTGCTGGACGTGGTGATGCCCGGCATGGACGGCTTTACACTGCTGAAAAAACTGCAGGAGGAGATCATCACCCAAAACGTCCCGGTCATCCTCATCACCAGCCTTTCCGATGTGGAAAACGAGCAGCATGGGCTGGTGCTGGGGGCGGTTGACTATATTACAAAGCCCTTCCACGCCCCGATTGTAAAGGCCCGGGTCAACACCCATATCAAGCTGTACAACTACCGCAGGCAGGTGGAGCAGCAGTCCATGACCGACCAGCTGACCGGCATCGCCAACCGGCGCAGGTATGAGCGCTACAGCATCGCCAAGTGGCACGAGGCCGCGCGGCTCCAGGTCCCGTTTTCGATCTGCATGTTCGATATCGACAAGTTCAAGATCTACAACGACACCTTCGGCCACCCCGCCGGGGACAAGGTGATCGCCGCCGTGGCGAAAACCGTGTCCGCCCGCTTGCAGCGCGGCACGGACTTCTTTGCCCGCTATGGCGGCGAGGAGTTTGTGGCCATCTCCATGGGGGATTCGTCGGAGAAGTTCTTCGCCCACTTGAAAAAAATCCGGCAGGCGGTGGAGGACCTCCACATCCCCCACGACCCCTCCGTGTCCAAGTGGGTCACGATCAGCGTCGGCGGCGTGACCGCCGTCCCCACGACGGAGAGCGCCTACGCGTCCTACTTAAAAATCGCGGACACCATGCTGTATGACGCGAAAAAGCACGGCCGGAACCAGGTGGTGTGGGCGGACGAGCGGATGCAGCAGCTGTGGGAGCGGCCCTCCCGCGCCTGACAGCGCCCGGATATTTTTCAGATAAGCAGACAAGAGGTATGACATGAGTTTATTCAGTTGGTTTGCAAAGCGGGAGAAGGCGCCGCCGCCCCGGAAGGAGGAGGACAGCGCGGAGGATCTTGCGCTCTATTCCGGCATACGGGTTGAGGTGACAACCGCCGACGGACGGCTGCTGTTTGTGGCGAAGCTGCTGGGCATACGGGGGAACCAGGCGGAGCTGCATCAGTATTCGGAGGCCGCCTCCTTTCAGGGGGAGCCCCCGCTCCCCGTCAGAATCCGCGGGTACAGCGACCGCGACAGAAAGGCCGTCTACATGGAGGGCCTTATCACGCCCCTGCCCCAGAACATCTGGCAGGTAGAGGAGCTGACGATCTCCAAGGTCGGAAACGACCGGGCCTTTTTCCGCCTTGAGACGAACCTTGACGCCACCGCCACCATGTTCAGCGGCCTGGAGCTGGGGGAAAAGCCCTGCCGGCTGCTGAATATCAGCGTGGGCGGGGCCAGCATCCGCTCGGAGTGCCGGTACCACCAGGGCGATAAATTCCTGCTGAAGGTCAAGCTGCTGGAGGACAGACCGGTATCCGCTATCTTCAGCCAGGTGGTGCGCATCATCGAAAAAGAGGGCGGAAAGTTTGAGTATGGGTGCCAGTTTTTGGAGCTGACAGAGGAGGACCAGGAGAAGATCACCCAGAATATTTTCGCAGTCCAGCGCCAGAAGCGGAGCCGCTCCTGAGCGCACCGCAGGAGGACCCCGGCCTTAAGGCCGGGGTCCTCCTCTGTTCCTGCGATCAACGAACGCCCCGGGGGTTCCCTCACAGCTCATTTACCGTTCCAATAAACACCGGCACATTGGTTTCCAGATCCACAATCAGATACAGGAAGGGCCGGTCCAGAATCACTTCTTTAGTCTCCTCCACAATCGCGGCGGTGGTCCGCACCATCCCCACAGCTGTGGAGGCAGCGGCCTCGGTGCCCTGCTCATCCACAGAGATGTGGGTCCTGTGGAGCACCTTGTCAATGGAGAGATTCCCGTTCTCCCAGCTCCCCAGACGGGAGAAGTCCGCCAAATCCCGGTCGAAGGCCAGGGGCATCCCCATCCCGGCCAGGGCCTCGGAGAGCTCGGTCTTGTAGTCGCTGGTGAACTTGGGCAGGGCGGCGTTGACCTTTACCTCCTGGGCTTCCTCCAGCATCGCGGTCAGCTTTTCCCCGGTGAGGGAGGCGGCGTAGTCCGTCAGGCTGACCCCCTCCTCCGGCAGCAGGGCGGCGAAGCCGTACCGTCCGCCCTCATAGGGCTTGACAAACCCCACGGCCTTTTCGTCCTGGAGGAAGCGCTTCTCCACGGACCACATCAGCTCCGCCGGGAGAACCCGTCCGTCTGCGGCGGTAAACTGGCCCTCCCGGAGCTGGTGCGCCTCGTAGGTCTTTGCCCACTGGCCGTCGAAGGCCAGGGCGTTGACCAGATACATGACAGCGTCCTCGGGAATACTGTCCAGGATCCCGTCAATCATGCCATCGGTGTGCTCCTGAACCCAGGCGTTGATCTCCCCGCAGGTCCCCTGGTCAAAGGGGGAGCGGTAGGCCCCCGCGCCGTACCAGTCGGCGTTGGTCTGCAAAAAATCCTGGCTGACGGTAAAGCGGGGGTCGTCGGTAAACCAGATGGCGTTGGCCAGCTCCAGCCGGCAGGCCTCCTCCGCCGGAAGGGCGGCGCTCCAGCTCCGGAGGGCGGTGTTGAGTTCCTCCACGGGCATCCCCAGAACGGCCTCCATCTGCGAGAGGGTGTCCCCGTCTGCGCCGTTGGCGGTCATGGACAGGGCGCAGAGCACCGACAGGGGGGAGAGGAGGGTGTTCTCCTCCCCGCTCATGCCGGCCTGGAGCAGCCGGACGGCGAAGTCCGCCGCAGCGGCGGGGACCTCCCCGGCGGGGACGGCGTCCGGGTGGCTCCGGGCGGTGACGGAGGCCATCAGATCCACGGACTCCACCGGCGCGGCCTCCGGCCGGACGGCGGGATTGACGGGCAGGCCCCCCAGCAGGGCCGTCAGAGAGAGGGCAATCGCCAGCAGCTTCGTCATATCATATCTTCCTTTCTTGTTTGGTTTTGCTGTTTAGACGCAGCGGCGGGGAAAAGGTTCCCGGGCGGGTTCACAAAAAATTCATACTAATTTTGCGGAAGTACCTTGACAGACGAAGTATATCCTGCTATGATAGCACCATACCAAGCGGCGGTTTCACAGCCGCCGGAAAGGAGCGATTACCTTGTCTATTTCTGCCGATACCCTGCGGGGCCACACGGACACCATTATCCTGACCCAGCTGATGCGGGGGGATAACTACGGGTACGAGATCAACAAGACCATTCAGCAGCGGACGGGCGGGCAGTACGGCTTCAAGGAGGCCACCCTCTACACCGCCTTCAAGCGCCTGGAGGCCGGGGGCCTCATCACCTCCTACTGGGGGGAGGACGGCCCGGGCGCCCGGCGGCGCTACTACGCCATCACCGACGAGGGCCGGCGCCAGTGGGAGGAAAACCGCCTGGAGTGGCGGAATACCAGGGCTCTGCTGGACGCCCTGATCGCATTTGAGGAGGACTAAGCCATGGAAAAAATGAAAACGAGATTCATCATCGCCGTCACCGGCCGGCTCAGCGCCGCCGCCGACAGCACCGCCAAGGTGGAGCTCATCGAGGAGCTCAGCGAGAACCTCTTCAGCCGCTGGCAGGATCTGGTCTCCAGCGGCGCGGAGGAGGAGGCCGCCTTCCAGCAGGCCCTGGAGGACCTGGGGGATGTGGACGAGCTGCTGGCCTATCTGGACAGCCTGGGCCCCGACGGGGAGCTGCCCCGGCAGGATGGCAGGGACTTCGCCAGCGAGCTGTTCCACGGCGTGGAGGACGTGGTCCGGGTGACCATCAACCAGACCAAGGATGCTGTGGATCAGGCCACGGTCATTGTTCGCAACGTGGCCGAGAAGCTGAAGGAGAAGTACCCCGACGGCTTCCAGGGGAAGGTGACGTTCCATGTGGACAGCGACGGCTGTGAGGAGCCCGCCCCCCAGGAGGAGAGCGGGGAGGAGCAGTCCGCCGGGAAGAGCAAGGGCTGGACCTTTGCCGCCGGGTACGACAAGGAGCGGGGCTTCTTCTGCGGCACCGGCCAGAGCCGGAAGGTCTCCGGCACCAGCTTCCCCTCCCGGGATATCCAGGCCCTGGATGTGCAGCTGGTCAACGGCGACGTGAAGCTCCGGCTGGGGGAGGGCGCGGAGGACGACATCCTGCTC
The DNA here is from genome assembly GCA_029065305.1 of Oscillospiraceae bacterium. Classification (GTDB taxonomy): domain Bacteria; phylum Bacillota; class Clostridia; order Oscillospirales; family Oscillospiraceae; genus Pelethomonas. The sequence continues at coordinate 2,256 of JAIEIQ010000013.1, read as the reverse complement.
TCCGGGGACGTGGAGCCCCTGGAGGTCCGCATCAGCGACGAGGGCGTCCTCTCCATCCGCCAGGGGAACACCGCCAGCAGCAGCTTTTTCTTCCTCCGGGGTCTGGCCTCGGCGGACGTGGAGCTGACGCTGCCCCGCCGGTTCTGGGAGTCCATCCAGATCGCCACCGTCAACGGCGACGTGGACCTGGAGGCCGGGCTGGAGGCTGGCCGGCTGGCCGTCAAGACCAGCAGCGGCGACGCGGAGCTGCGGCAGGCGCAGTGCCGGACCCTGCTGTTCAAATCCTCCAGCGGGGATCTTAAGTGTACGGGGAATTGTGACGATATCCAGGCGGAGACAAGCAGCGGCGACGTGGAACTGCTGGGCGGGTTCGGGACGGTCCAGATGCGCACCGCCAGCGGCGATCTGGAGCTGAAGGGCCGGGTCCGCACCCTGCGCTGCGCCAGCGCCAGCGGCGACGCGGAGATCCGGGCGGAGAACGTGCCGGAGCAGGTGGAGCTCTCCTCCAAGTCCGGGGACTGCTGCCTCCGCCTGCCGGAGGGGGAGGGCTTTACCCTCCAGTTCCGGACCGTCAGCGGCGAGCTGGAGACCGACTTCCCCCTGGTGGGGCCGGTGGGCTCCCGGTCCGGGGAGGCCATCTATCTGGACGGCGGCGGACGGACGTTCCTGCTGAGCAGCGTCAGCGGCGACATCTCCCTCCGGCGGCTGTGAGCGCCGGAAACACTTGATACGAAAGAAGGTTATCTGCGCTATGAATAAAGGTGTTACGGATGTTGTGGCGTATCTCTCCTGGCCGGGGCTCATCATCGCCCTCATCTTCGGGGACCGGATGGGCAGCCGGTTCCACCTCAACCAGTCCCTGGTCATCTGGCTGGCGGCGACCCTCATCAGCATTGTGGCCCGCCACGCGCCCCTGATCGGCTGGCTCATCGGCCTGGTGGGCGGACTGTTCTGCGCGGCCTGCTGGTTCATCGGCATCGTGGCCGCGGTCCAGGGGTATGAGAAGGAAGTGCCCCTGCTGGGTCAAATCCGGATTCTGTAAGCATTTGACACGGCGGCTCCGCCCCAGCGGCGGGGCCGCTGTTTTTGATGGCCGATATAGCGTATTGCTATAGGGGAGGATATAAGCTTTGAAGAAAGCAGTAATAACAAGCATAAAATTCACAGGTTTTTTTCTAGGATGGGCAATAGCCGTTTCTATATTGCCGCCGCCGGCTTCGGAAAATCCCGCCATATGGAGACTGTGGGCGGAAATTTTGCCGCTGCTGGCGATAATCGTGTTTACCATTGTCTTCTGGCTCATGGAAAGGGGACAAATAAAGCTGCGTCTGCTTGATAATTGGGCAAAGGGGACGGCGCTGGGCGCGGTCGCGGGGAGCGTGTGGCTGGCGGCTCCTGTTTTCGTCATGTGCCTTGCGGGGACGCTTCATTTTGACGGCAGGCACTCAATTCCCATGTTTGCCGTCTGGATGCTGGCGGCGTTTCTGAACGTAGTGATGCAGGAGCTTCTTGTCCGGGGCTATCTGTACCAAATGCTCAAGCAAAGGCACAACGCGGCCGCCGCCGCGATTGTCACAACGGCGCTCTTCACGGCGCTGCACGGCGGGGCGTTGGAGGCGGGGGTGATTCCCGTGCTCAACGTGCTGACCATGAGCCTGCTTATGACCGTTGTTCTTGAATACAGCGGCTCCATTATCGCGCCCGTTGTCATGCACTTTTTGTGGAATGGGATCGGTGCGCTGGTTTTGGGCGGCGTGTCCCTGGCGGACGACTATCCAAGCCTGCTGATAACAAGCTTCACCGGAAATGAAATGTTGTCCGGCGGGCCTTGCGGAATGGAGGGAAGCGTCGTTGTCCTGGCGGTCAATGTAATTTTCATGGTCTTTTTTTATACTCTCAAAAATCCCTATGGAAAAACCGGAAAAAGCGTGCTATAATGAAGCTGTTAAATTTTTCAGCGGGCGCTCCGCCCCCTGAGCTCTGAAGGAGGAACCATGCTATGCCGCTTGCACCGATTGTCCTCATCGCCGTCGGCGTCATCGTCCTGATCATCCTGTTTACCAACATCCACATCGTTCAGCAGTCCCGGGCCTATGTCATTGAGCGCCTGGGCGGCTACCACGCCACCTGGGGCAAGGGCCCCCACATCAAGCTGCCCTTCATCGACCGGGTGGCCAAGAAGCTGAGCCTGAAGGAGCAGGTGGTGGACTTTGCCCCCCAGCCGGTAATCACCAAGGACAACGTCACCATGCAGAT
>JAIEIQ010000129.1 GCA_029065305.1 Oscillospiraceae bacterium | reverse complement strand
TACCGGCGCGACGTTGGCCCCATGACCGTATCCATGTTCCTTCGGGCGCATATCGAGCATCCACGGTACGAGCACCTAGTCAAACAGTGATTTATCGGGTAGTCATCCAATAATTGATGACTACCCGCTTTAGGTGTTTTGACCAACCGCTTTGTTAAATGGCATAGAGCAGCACCAGTCTGAAAAGGGAGAATTTTTTGCTCCTTTTGAGGAGCGTACTGCCGGACGATGCCTCCAGCAGCTTCCGCAAAAGCGCATTGATATGGCGGGAGCCCTGTGCTATAATTGGCCCGACAAGTCTTTTTTAAGGAGTTAAAACAACGTGAATACGCCTGCATTAGAAACCGAACGCTTGCTTTTAAGAAGATTCACGGAGAGAGATATGGAGGCTCTTTTCCTGATTTTGAGGGATGAGGAAGTCAATCAGTTTTTACCTTGGCATCCCCTGAAGAGCCTTGGGGAGACAGAAAAATTTTATCAGGAGAGATACGCGCCCCAATACGAGCGCCCGCAGGGCTGCGCCTATGCGATCTGTCTGAAAGAAGATAATTTCCCAATAGGCTACATCAATGTCAGTATGGAAGAGCATCATGATTTTGGATATGGACTTCGTAAGGAATTTTGGCACAGGGGAATTGTTACGGAGGCAGGCGGAGCCGTCGTAGAACAAGTGAAAAAAGCTGGCCTGCCTTATATTACGGCGACACATGACAGAAATAATCCGAGAAGCGGCAATGTAATGCGAAAGGTCGGGATGACATATTGTTATTCCTATGAGGAGCGGTGGCAGCCGAAAGATTTTCCTGTCATATTCAGAATGTATCAGCTCAACCTTGACGGCAGCGACAATTTTGTGTACAAAAAATACTGGAATATGTAAAGCAATCACTTTATTGAGGCATTGTAATCTCAAAAGGGACAGCTCCCCTCCCACCTAAAAATAGGTGCCGGCGGACGATATCGCCGCCGCGAATTTACCGGGGAAATTCATCCTTTCCCGATTGCTTTTTCATCCCGCCGCGCTTATAATGTGAAGTTGGCAAAACTGACTGAGTCTGGAGGATTCCATATGGACAAAAAAACAATTCTGGTGCTCTTTGGGGGCTGCTCCGTGGAGTACGAGGTTTCCCTGGCCTCCGGCCGGGCGGTGCTGGAGGCTATGGAGGGCTCCCGGTACCGGGCCCTGGCGGCGGGCATCACCCGGGAGGGCCGGTGGCTCCTGTACACAGGGCCCCTGGAGCGCATTACCGAAAACACCTGGCATTCCGGGGACTGCGTCCCCTGCACTCTGGATGTCTCCCGGGGAAGCCGGGCCCTGCTCCTGCTGGACGGCAGCGGCCGGCGCGTCCCCCTCGACGGCGCCTTTCCTGTCCTCCACGGCAAAAACGGCGAGGACGGCACGGTTCAGGGCCTGCTGGAGCTGGCGGACATCCCGGTGGTGGGCTGCGGCGCTCTGGCCAGCGCCCTGTGCATGGACAAGAAGCGCTCCCTGCTCCTGGCGGCGTCGGCGGGGGTTCGGGTGCCCAGGGGTGTCTGGTTCACTCCCGCCAGCCCCCGGCAGGCCATCCACGACGCCGCCGGGGAGATCGGCTATCCCGTGTTTGTCAAGCCGGTGCGGGGCGGCTCCTCCCTGGGGGTGAGCATGGTCCGGACGGAGGCGGAGCTGGACAGCGCGGTGGCGGAGGCCTTCCGCCACGACGGGGAGATCGCCCTGGAGGAGGCCGTGAGCGGCAGAGAGGTGGGCTGCGCGGTGCTGGGGAACGGGGACGATCTGCGCACCGGCGAGGTGGACGAGATCGAGGTCCGGGAGGGCTTTTTTGACTACGCCGAGAAGTACACCCTGAAAAACTCCTTCATCCACTGTCCCGCCCGGATTCCGCCGGAGCAGGCGGCGGCGGTGAAGGAGGCGGCGAAAACAGTCTACCGCCTCCTGGGCTGCCGGGGCTTCGCGCGGGTGGATATGTTTTTGACGGCGGAGGGGGAGCCGGTGTTTCTTGAGTGCAACACCATCCCCGGGATGACGCCCCACAGCCAGTACCCCCGGATGATGGCGGCTGCGGGCCTGCCCTTCCCGGCGGTGGTGGAGACGCTCATTGATCTGGCCCTGGAGGACCGCCCGTGAGGGGCCGGGGCGCGGCTCTGGACCGCTTCCGCCTTGTGGCGGCGGTGCTGGTGGTGGCCATCCACACCTCCCCTCTGACCACCTGGTCGGCGGTGGGGGACTTCTGGCTGACCAGGGTGCTGGGCCGGGTGGCGGTGCCCTTTTTCCTGATGACCACCGGATACTTTCTGGGGAAAAAGAACTGGCGGGGGGCCGGGCGGACCATCCTGAAAACCCTGGGGCTGTACGCGGCGGCGGTTGTGCTGTATCTGCCCCTGAATTTCTACAGCGGCGGCTTCTCCCCGGCGGAGTGGGTCCGGCGGCTGGCGGTGGACGGGACCTTCTACCACCTGTGGTACTTCCCGGCGGCTGCGCTGGGCGTGGCCGCGGCGTGGCTGCTGAGCCGGCTGGGGATGGGCCCGGCCCTGGCGGCGGCGGGAGTGCTGTACCTGGTGGGCCTGGGGGGCGACAGCTACTACGGCTTCGCCGCCGGGGTTCCGGCTCTGGAATCAATCTACGGACATATCTTCCATTTCTGCTCCTACACCCGCAACGGACTCTTTTTCGCCCCCCTCTTCCTGCTGCTGGGGGCGGCGGGGGCGTCCTGGAGCG
>JAIEIQ010000128.1 GCA_029065305.1 Oscillospiraceae bacterium | reverse complement strand
TCCTTGTGGTTGCCCTGGCGGAACCAGGGGTCCATCTTCAGATAGTGGCACATGTCGTTCATCCAGCCCATGTTCCACTTGAGGTTGAAGCCAAGACCGCCCACATCGGAGGGCTTGGTCACCAGGGGCCAGGCGGTGGACTCCTCGGCCACCATCAGCACATCGGGGTTGACGGTGAAGGCGGTTTTGTTGAGCTCCTGGAGGAAGGTGATGGCCTCCAGATGCTCCTTGCCGCCGTCCTTGTTGGCTACCCACTCCCCGTCCCGGCGGTTGTAGTCCAGATACAGCATGGACGCCACCGCGTCCACCCGGATGCCGTCGATGTGGTACTCCTTGATCCAGAAGGCGGCGGAGGAGAGCAGAAAGCTCTTCACCTCGGGCCGGGCGTAGTCAAACACCCGGGTGCCCCAGGCGGCGTGCTCCCCCTTGCGGAGGTCGGCGTACTCGTAGCAGGGGGAGCCGTCGAACTCGTAGAGGCCGTGGGCGTCCTTGCAGAAGTGGGAGGGCACCCAGTCGAGAATGATGCCGATGCCGTTCTGGTGCATGTAGTCCACGAAGAACATGAAGTCCTCCGGCGTGCCGTAGCGGGAGGTGGGGGCGTAGTACCCGGTGCACTGGTAGCCCCAGCTGGGGTCGTAGGGGTACTCGGTGATGGGCATGAGCTCGATGTAGTTGAAGCCCATCTCCTTGACATAGGGGGCCAGCTCCCGGGCCAGATCCCGGTAGTCGATGAAGTCCCCGTTCTCCCGGCGCTTCCAGGAGCCCAGGTGGACCTCATAAATATTCAGGGGGGCGTTGTACACCGGGCGCTCATGGCGCTGCTCGATCCACTTCCCGTCCCCCCACTGGTAGCCGTCAATGGTGTAGAGCTTGCTGGCGTTGCCGGGCCGGGTCTCGGCGTGGAAGGCGTAGGGGTCCGCCTTGTGGCGGAGCACGCCGTCCGCGCCGGTGACGGCAAACTTGTAGGCGTCGTAGGTCCTGCCGCCGGGGATAAAGCGCTCCCAGATGCCGTTTGTAATCTTCTCCATGGGGTGGGAGGCCGCGTCCCAGGAATTAAAATCACCCACTACGGAGACGGCCTGTGCCCGCGGCGCCCAGACGCGGAACATATAGCCCTCAACTCCGTCGCGGGTGGCGGCGTGGGCGCCCATGAACTCGTAAGCGCTGATGGCGGTCCCCTCGTGGAAGAGATACGTGTTGAGCTGATCTGCTTCTCTATATGGCATGGTGATCCTCCATTGTACAGGCTGCCGAATTTGGTTGTCCGGCCAGCTTAATTATTGACATTATACTCCCTCCGGCGGTCCAGCGTCAAGGCGAACGTCCGGAGTTTCTTTCCGGCAAAAGCCACAAAAAAATTCGTCGCATTATGTGAATATTACCATCTTTACATGGGATTTCCTTGGCAGAAGCGGTCAAAACGTCCATAAGGCGGTAAATAAATCCAGGTATAGCGGGGAAATAGTGGATCTGTCTGGAGAAATGTGGTATACTGTCCAGGAAAAAAACGGGAGGAGAGGCGTCTATGGCGATCATCGGAATTGATCTGGGCACCACCAACAGCCTGGCGGCGGTGTGGCGGAACGGAAGGGCGGAGCTGATCCCCAACAGCGCGGGGGAGTACCTGACCCCCAGCGCGGTGAGCATCGACGAGGACGGGACAGTGCTGGTGGGCCAGGCGGCCCGGGACCGGCTCATCACCCACCCGGAGCGGACCGCCGCCCTCTTCAAGCGGGACATGGGGACGGAGAAGCGGTTTGATCTGGGGGGGCGGACCTTCTCGCCGGAGGACCTGTCGGCCCTGGTGCTGCGCAAGCTCAAGGAGGACGCGGAGGCGTATCTGGGGGAGCCGGTGGCGGAGGCGGTGGTCAGCGTCCCGGCCTACTTCGCCGAGGCGGCCCGCACCGCCACCAAGCGGGCCGGCGCCCTGGCGGGGCTGACGGTGGAGCGGCTGGTCAACGAGCCCTCGGCGGCGGCGGTGGCCGGGCGCATCGGGGAGGGGGACGAGGAGAAGACCTGCCTGGTGTTCGACTTCGGCGGCGGGACCCTTGACGTGTCCCTGGTGGAGCGGTTTGACAACGTGGTCAGCGTCACCGCCGTCAGCGGGGACAACCGCCTGGGGGGCAGGGACTTCGATCTGGCCATCGCCCAGGGCTTCTGCGAGGACTGCGGGGTGGACTGGGAGGGCCTGGAGCGCTCCCGGCGGGAGCTGCTGCTGCGGCAGGCGGAGCAGTGCAAGATCGCCCTGACGGAGCGGAGGACCGTGCTGATGGTCTGCGCCCTGGGGGAGGGGGAGCCGGTGAGCCTGTCTCTGACCAACGAGTGGCTTATCCGGAAGGCCGCGCCCCTCTTCAAGCGCCTCACCGCCCCCATCCGCCGGGTGCTGGCGGACAGCGGCGTCCGGGCGGAGAGCCTGAGCGAGTTGGTGATGGTGGGCGGCTCCAGCCGGATGCCCTCGGTGCGGGGGTATATCGCCAAATCCCTGGGCCGGGAGAGCGCCGCCGGGGCCAGGCCGGACACGGCCATCGCCCTGGGGGCGGGGA
>JAIEIQ010000127.1 GCA_029065305.1 Oscillospiraceae bacterium | reverse complement strand
TCTCCACCCTGGCGGACCGGGACTACAGCGATGTGCCGGAGCCGGCCCGGAGCAACGCCCTCCTGCTGGAGGACGCCATGTCCGGCCAGGGCTTCAAGTGCTACTCCGGGGAGTGGTGGCATTTTACGGACGAGGATTCCTACCCGGTGGCGGAGTGAGAAGCCGCGCCGCAAAAACACCTCTTGCCAAATTCCAGCATATCCTATACAATGAGAAAAAGACGGAGAATGGGGGTAGCCTATGGGAGAGAAACAAGGCGGACGGCTCATCTACGTAATGCTGGCCGCGTCGGCCCTGCTGGCGGTGTTCGCGGTGATCGCCCAGCCCAACGCCTCACTGCTGACAGGGCTCTGGAAAATCCAGATCAGCGAGGCCGGGCTCATCACAGACCCCATGGCGGTGGGGGGCGTGGGAGCGGCCCTGCTCAACGCCGCCCTGGTGCTGCTGGTGTGTACAGCGCTGGTCCGGTGGCTCAAGGTGCCCTTTACCGGGGTGTCCTTCGCCTGCCTCTTCATGATGGCCGGGTTCGCCCTGCTGGGAAAAAACCTGCTGAACATCACGCCGATCATCGCCGGCGGCTGGCTCCACGCCCTATACAAGCGGGAGAGCTTTGCCAAATACGTCTACCTCACCCTCTTCGGCACCTGCCTGTCCCCGATTGTCAGCTTCTTCCTGGTCAACGGCCGGCCCGGGACCCGGTGGCTGCTGATGGCCTTCATCGGGCTGGTCATCGGCTTTCTGCTGCCGGCGGTGGCGGGCTTTACGGTGCGGGTCCACCAGGGCTACAACCTCTACAACGTGGGCTTTGCCGCCGGCTTTCTGGGGCTGGGCCTTGCCAGTATTCTCAAGGGCTTCGGCGTGGAGTTCACCAGCCACAGCACCTGGAGCGAGGAGGGCCACAGGCTGCTGTGCGTGATGATGGCCGTCATTCTGGCCGCGCTCTTTATCGCCGGGGTGCGGCTGGGGTGCAGGAGCTGGAGCGACTACCGGCGGATTCTGCGCCACTCGGGCCGCGCCGTGGCGGACTTTATCATCCTGGACTCCACGGGCCGGTGCTTCGTGAACATGGCCCTGGTGGGGAGCGTGGGGCTCGCCTATCTGCTGTGCGTGGGGGTGAAGCTCAACGGGCCCCTGGTGTGCTGCCTTCTGAGCATGATAGGCTTCGCCGCCTTCGGCAAGCACCCGAAGAACATAATCCCCCTGATGACCGGGGCGGTGCTCTCGGCGCTGCTGCTGGAGAAGATCCCCCTTACATCCCCCGGCGTGCTGCTGGCAACCCTGCTGTGCACGGGGCTGGCCCCCATCGCCGGACAGTTCGGGTGGTATTGGGGGGTGGCCGCCGGATTTCTCCACATGGCTATCGTCCAGAACACCAGCTTCCTCCACGGGGGAATGAATCTCTACAACAACGGCTTCGCCGCGGGGCTGGTCTGCGTGCTGCTGATCCCCATTATCGAGGCCGTGAAATCTGAACCAGAGGAGTAACCAACATGAAAAAACGAATGAGCATGGCCCGCCGGAAGATGAGCCATGTGATAGACGAGGTCTATACCGCCCTCTTTCTGGCCGGCGGCAAGGAAGTGGACCTGCGGATTGTGAAGGAGGAGGAGGGCCTGCGCCTGCTGGTCCGGGGGGACTTCGCCCCGGAGCACCGGAAGAAGATCGAGGGCCTGACGGAGCTGCTGTGTCCGCAGGTGCGCAATCCTGCCCTGGTGGGGGCCTACTGGGAGCTGGCAGGCCGGGACCAGTACACCAGCGACAGCGAGCTGGCCCTGGTGGGCCAGATGCTGGACGGTGCGGAGGTGGCGGTGGGAGAGGATCAGGTGGAGCTGCGGCTGTATCTGGCGTTTTGAGAAGCCTCCCAGGGGCGGCGGGGACACTGCCGCCGCTATAAAGTTGTAAGAAAAGCGGGCGGGCGGAGCATCACAAGGAGGATGCCCCGCCCGCCTCTTGTATTATGTCTCGTGCTTCCGAATAATCTCCAGAAACGCCTCCCCGAACTGCTCCAGCTTCCGCTCCCCCACCCCGGGGACCTGGAGGAAGGCGGCGGAGCTGTCGGGCCGCTGGCGGCACATCTCCCGGAGGGTGCGGTCGCTGAAAATCACATAGGGCGGCACCCCCCGCAGGGACGCCAGCCGTCCGCGCAGCGCTCGCAGGTCCTGAAACAGCGCCTCATCCCCCATCCGGGCGGGCAGCAGGTCCGACGGCTCCCCGCCGGGGCCAGCTGGTCCGGCGGGCTTCGCCCGGGGCAGGCGCATGGCCACCCGCTCCCCCTGAAAGAGGACCGCCCGGGCGGCGGGGGCCAGCGCCAGCGTGGGGTACTGCCCGTCGCTCTGCCGGAGGTACCCCCGCTCCACCAGCAGGCGGATCCGGTCCAGGATGTCCCGGCCCGGCATGGGGGCCATGATGCCGTAGGTGGTCAGCCCGTCCAGCCGCCAGGACCGGATCCGGTCCGTCTTGGCCCCCCGGAGGATGTCGGCGATGACCACCGCCCCGAACCGCTCCCCGGCCCGCTTCACGCAGCTGAGGATCTTCTGGGCGTCCTCGGTGATGTCCGCCTCCTCAAACTCCGTCAGGCAGTTTCCGCAGTTCCCGCACTGGGCCGGGGCCCGCTCCCCGAAGTACCGGAGGATGAAGGCGCGCAGGCAGTCCGTGGTCCGGCAGTAGGCTTCCATGGTCTTCAGCCGCCCCGTGTCCCGCTCCACCCGCTGGCGGTAGGCGTCCTCGTCCCCGTCGCCCTCCTCCTCCCGCAGGGAGATGAGGTATCGGGCCGTCACCACGTCCTGGCCGCTGAAAAGCAGCAGGCACTGGGCCGGCTCCCCGTCCCGGCCCGCCCGGCCGGCCTCCTGGTAGTAGCTCTCC
>JAIEIQ010000126.1 GCA_029065305.1 Oscillospiraceae bacterium | reverse complement strand
CCTGTACCCGCCCCAGATCCGGAACCCGCGCCCCAGCCCGCGCCCGTTTCTGCTTCCGCACCTCAGCCGAATCCGGACGAGCTGGTGGTGGTCAACATCATGGAGGCTCTGGTGGAGGAGAAATCCCCCCGGTATATTAGTATGTTCGGACTGTGCCCCTGTGAACGGTGCGCCGCCGATGTACGGGCGCTGACGCTGACCAATCTCCAGCCGGCCTACGTGGTGGTCCCCCGGAGGGAGGTCCACGCCACGCTCACCATCTACGAGAGCCGCTTCAACAGCACCATCTTCGCCCAGCTGACCCGCTCCTGCAAGGTGGTCATGGACAGTCCCCGCCACAATCAAAAGAAATAGAGCACGAAAAACGGACCGGCCGCGTAAAACGCGGCCGGTCCGTCTATTCCATGTATTGAACTGCCAGATCAGCCCTCCGGCTGTTCCTCCCCGGCGTCCTCCGCCGGCGGGAGGCCGTTGCTGCTGTCCATCAGCTGGCGCCAGATGGTGTTGACCTCCTCCAAACACCGGAAATAGGTATCCGTCAGGCGGTCCAGGGGGATGCCCAGCTCCCCTGCCAGGGAGTCAATGGAGTTCCAGTCCGCCTGCTCGTAGCTGAGGACCAGATCATAGAGCAGCCCGCAGCGGCCCTCGTGGCGGAGCAGGGCGTTTTTGACCTCCTGGGAGATGGGGATCTCCTCCAAAATCTCCTCCAGAGGCGCGGCGATAAGGAAATTGAGGGTGGAGAACATGCCCAGCAGATAGGCGTCGTTGCGCTGGATGGGCATATTCTTGGCGTACTTCATCAGTTCGCCGCAGAAGGTGGCCCGCATGAAGGAGGTCTTGAGGAACACCTCCTGGCTGGCGTCCATCTCCCCCTCATTGCCGGAACCCATGAGGTAGATCCACTGCCGCAGCTGCCCAATTCCCAGGACCATGATGGCCTGGTGGACATCGGTGGCCCGGTTGCGCAGGGCGAAGTAGGCGGAGTTGACGATCTTCAGCAGGCTGTAGGTCAGAGTGGCGTCCATGGCGATGATCTGCTCGATCTCCTCCACATCCGGCTCGTCCTTGGTAATCGCCATCATCAGGCGGAAGAAGTTGCTCTGGAGGTAGCTGCTGGAGTGGACCGTGGTGAACATCTGCTCCGCCACATACTTCCCCTCCATGGCGTCCACTCCCATGATGAACGCCTTCTGGTAGAGAATCTCGTCGTCCACCCCCACCGCGATGCACTGCTTGCCCGTGCTGTGGGCCATCTCCACAATATTGCGGATGCTGCTGTCGTTGGTGGTGGCGAAGTTGATTTTGATATAGTCGAACTTGTCGAGAATGGAGATATAGCGGGGGGAGAACTGGAACTCATTGGCCGCTACCTTGTACCCATTCTGGGAGTACCGCTCCACGAAGCGCATGGCCAGGGGGTGGATAATGACGCTGTCGTCCACCTGGATGACCAGATCGCTGGGGTTGAAGAGCTTGGGCGCCTGCTTCATGAGCAGGTTGGTGGTAAAGGTCATGAAGTTCAGCGCCCCCTTCAGGGTGCGGTCCGTATTCTGGGTGAGAAAATTGTAGATGGTGTCCGCGGCGGCGAAATCCTGGCCGCTGCCCTCGTCGCCGTAGGCGTTGTTCTCGCCGTGGTAGCGGATCTCATAGCCGATAGCCCGGCCCTGCAAATCCTTGATGGGCTGCCGGACAATATACTTGCTGCGATTGCCTGCCATAACCGTCTCCCTTCCTTAGTCGGGCATCTTTTTCATAGCCGCGTGGATGAGGAGGTGGTCCATCACATCCACCAGATGGCCGATCTCCGGCTTGGTCAGCTGTTCGTCCGCGCCCAGCTGCCGGCCCTTGATGCGCATCTCCTCACTGATAAGGGAGGAGAAGATAATCAGGGGGATCACCTTGAAGCGGCTGCTGTCCTTGACCAGCTTGGTCAGCCGGTGGCCGTCCATCTGGGGCATCTCAATGTCGGTGATAATCAGCGCGACGGTGCTCTCCAGATCCGCACTCTCGGGCAGAGCGTTGAGCCCGTCCCACAGCTCCTGTCCGTTGGGATACATCCGCAGATTGACATAGCCCGCCTTCTTCAGGGAGTTCTCAATCATCTTGGAGAGGAGGACGGAGTCCTCGGCAATCCAGATGGGCTGGTCGTTGCGCACCCGGGGCCCCAGGGAGTCGATCTCCTCCACCTGGATGGAGGTCTCCGGGGCGATCTCCGCCACGATCCGCTCAAAGTCCAGAATGGTCACCAGGTCCCCGTCGCACTGGGCGATGCCGGTGGCCACCCCCTCCGCCCCGCCGGAGACAGCCTTGTCCGGCTTGCGGATGTCGGTCCAGGAGATGCGGCTGATGCGCACCACCGAGTGGACCCGGAAGGCGATGAACATCTTGTTGAAGTTGGTGATAATAAAGATGTCCTTGGCCCCCTTCTCCCCGGGCACGCCGTTGAGGTACCGGGGCAGATCCACCACCGTGAGCACTTCGTCCCTGGGCTTGAAGATGCCCTCCACCGCCGCGTGGGCGTGGGGCATGGGCTTGACGGGCGCGGAGATCATGATCTCCTTGACCTTTGCCACGTTGATGCCGTAGAGGTTCCCGTCAATGGTAAACTCCATGATCTCGATCTCATTGGTGCCGGATTCCAGCAGGATCCCGCTGTTGTGCGCCTCAGCCATTGTCAACACTCCTATCTAAAAATCGTTTCCCTGACGGGTCAAAAGATGATGTCCTGCCTGCCGTAGGAGCGGATGCACCCCTGGCCGCTGGCCACGTCGAAGAGCAGTGTCCGCGCCACCGTCCCCCCCACGTGCTCCCCCAGGAGCTTGATCCCCTCCTGGCGCAGAATGGTGTGGACGCGCTCAATGT
>JAIEIQ010000125.1 GCA_029065305.1 Oscillospiraceae bacterium | reverse complement strand
GCGGGACCATGGTACGCGCCCTTGGCGACCGGGCACATGTGCTGGACTTCGGTAGAATAGATCATGGCGAATCTTCCTTTCCTTTTATTTGAAAAGCAGGTACTTCTCTTTTTGAGCCAACGGATAAATTATAGGGAAAACCTGTCCTTTTGTCAAGAGGCGGGGCGGCGGTTCTCCCTCTATTCTTGCCCCGCTGCTCTTCAAATAAAAAAATAAATCCTGTTTGCTATCTTTTCCGCTCTGTGGTACGCTTCCCCCATGGAGACGGCGCCGCTCTCCTCATTTCAAATCAAATAAGGAGAGACAGACCAAATGAGACATCTTGCTTTCGCTGGAAGCCACTACGAAATGGGGCTTCAGCAGGGGGCCGCCCTGCTGGAGCGGGGGGAGCGCATTCTGGAGCAGGTCCCCTTCCCTATCACGCAGGAGCGGCTGGAGTTTGCCCAATCCTGCCTGCCGGTCTACGGCCGCTGGTTCCCCGGCGGGCTGGAGGAACTGCGGGGACTGGCGGAGGGACAGGGGCTCCCCTTCCCCCTTCTGGCCGGGGCTCTGCTGCCTATGTACTGCATGGTTCCCCAGCCCCGCTGCTCCTGCTTCGCTGTCCGCGGCGGCGGGCAGAGCCTTCTGGGGCGGAACAGCGACTTTCTGACCGCCCTTAAGGGGAGCAACACCCACCTGGTCTGCCGCCCCGCAGGGGGACTGACGCTGCTGGGGAATACCACCGCCTTTGTGGAATTGGAGGACGGCGTCAACAGCGCGGGCCTGGCCGCTGGTCTGACCTCGGTGCTGCCGGAGCCGCCCCGCCCGGGGCTCAACGCCGGAATGCTGCTGCGCCTGGTTCTGGAGACCTGCGGGAGCGTCGGGGAGGCCCTGGAGCTGCTGGAGCGGGTCCCCACCGCCTCCAGCCACACCCTGGTGCTGGCGGACCGGCGGGGGGACATCGCCCTGGTGGAGCAGCGCGGAGAGCGGCGGGCCGTCCGCCGTCCGGCAGAGGAAACCGCCTGGGTCTGCGCCGTCAACCGCTGTCATCTGCCGGAGACAGCACCGCCGGCTCCGGACAGCGGGGACGACTGGCAGGCGGAGGAGCGCTACCGCACGCTGGCCCGGGCGCTGCCGGCAGGACTCCGGACGGCGGCGGAGGCCATGGACCTGCTGGCCGGGCGGCGCGGCTTCCTCTGCCAGTACGACAGGCGCGGCGGTCACGACACCGTCTGGTCGGCGGTCTATGACCTGTCCGCGGGGGAGATCTGGCTGGCGGAGGGGAACCCGGGCCGGCTCCCCTTCCGGAAGCTGACCGCCCCCTTCCAGAGCTGAGCGGAGCGGAGGAAAAGGCGAAGCCCTGCTTTAGAATACGCGCTAAGAGGCAGTGTCCGCCGACCGGCGGACACTGCCTCTCGTTCCGCAGACAAGGCGGAATCTCAGCTCATCTTCAAAATTTCCCGCTTCAGCCGGCTGATAATCCGCTTTTCCAGCCGGGAAATGTAGGACTGGGAGATGCCCAGCCGGTCCGCCACCTCCTTCTGGGTCTGCTCCCTGTGCCCGCACAGTCCAAAGCGCAGAATGATGATCTCCCGCTCCCGCTCCGAGAGCCGGCCGATGGCCTGGTCCAGAAGCTGCCGGTCCACGTCGGCCTCAATGGGGCGCATCACCGTGTCGCCGTCTGTGCCCAGCACGTCGCTGAGCAGCAGCTCGTTGCCGTCCCAGTCCGTGTTCAGCGGTTCGTCCAGGCTGACCTCGTTGCGCTGGGAGGCGCTCTTGCGCAGGTACATCAAGATTTCGTTCTCAATGCACCGGCTGGCGTAGGTGGCCAGCTTGATATTCTTGTCTGTCCGGTAGGTATTGATGGCCTTGATGAGGCCGATGGTGCCGATAGAGATCAGGTCCTCGATGTTGATCCCCGTGTTCTCAAACCGCCGGGCGATGTAGACCACCAGGCGGAGGTTCCGCTCGATGAGGGTCTGGCGGGCGGAGGCGTCCCCGCCGTCCAGCCGGGAGAGCAGAGCCCCCTCCTCCTCCCGGGACAGGGGCGGCGGCAGGGTGTCGCTGCCCCCGATGTACAGGATTTTTTCCGGACGCGCCAGTCCCAGCCGGACCAGCAGGCGGCACAGTGCCGCCC